>JAAXHF010000136.1 GCA_012271025.1 Deltaproteobacteria bacterium
GCGAACCAGTTGTCGGCCCACACCTCAGCCACAAACTCCGACGCCGCGCCCTGCCCCGGCGCGGCTCCCGGCGCGGCGGTTTCCGGCTTGGTGGTCTCTGTTGCTGCGTCTCCGTCGCCGCAGCCGACGGCCAACAGCATCAGGATGACCGCTGATCCCACCAACCGGGCGATGACTCCTGGCATTCATGTGCCTCCTTCTCACTCCGCCGGGACTTCTTCCATACGGACTCGCTGTCCGCTGCCTGATTAGTTTGCCGTCTCCCTGTAAACACACGCTCGGCTCGGCGTTAAGATGCAGTTAAATTCCGGAGCGCTGCGCCCGGCAGCCCCTTCCCTTTAGGGAGGGGGTTTGGGGGTAGGTTGCCACCACGGCACTAACATGCTATAATATCAGAACTATAGTTCTATAGCTGAGGTAAGGAGGGAGATGGCAATGACCACGAACGAGCAGCCGATGACCGGCGGTCAGCAGTCCGGATCGAGCGTAGACTGGCAGCAGATCGGTCCCCGGCTTACCGAGCCGTTCTGTACGCCGAAGTGGCGCGTGCAGCGGACCAGCAAAGAGCGTGTCCAGGGCAAATACCCCGAGGGTACCCGCGGCCTCGTCGTTGCCTACATTGATGCGCGGCAGGTGTTCAGTCGGCTCGATGAGTTGTTTGGCCCCGACGGTTGGCAGACCGGCTATCGCGTGCTCGATGCCGCCAGCGGCGCGATAGAATGTACCCTCACCATCGCGGGCATCAGCAAGTCCGACGTGGGCTACCCCAATCGCAGTGGAGACGAGGAGCCACTGAAGGCGGCTTACTCCGATGCCACCAAGCGGGCGGCGGTCCAGTGGGGCATCGGCCGCTGGCTGTACGAGTTGCCGAGCCGCTGGAGTGCGCTTGACGAGCGTGGACGGCCCATAGATGGTGAGCGGCGGCCCGTGGCGAGTGGTCCGCAGCCGATAGCTGGTGAGCAAAACCGGCGACCGACCACGGAGCAGAAGCCATCGCCCAATGGCAACAGCAGCGGCAACGGTGAAGCGACCCCAAAGCAGCGGGCCTTCATCGAGCGGCTGTGTGCGGCCAAAGGCGAAAACGCCGCGGCCTGGCCAGCCCACTCCAAACAGGAAGCCTCCGAGTCCATCAAGAAGCTGATGGCGCTCCCGGATCCGCACGCCGCGGCCGCCGCGGCGTGACCTCCCGGTGGGTAGCATGGTCCCTCACCACTACAAGCAGTTTGTCCGATGACTGAGATCATCTTTGTAACCCACAGTACCTCCCTCGACAACGAGCGCCGGCTGGCCTCGGGACACGCCGATACGCCGCTGTCGCCGCTGGGCCGCCGGCAGGCAGCGGCGTTG
>JAAXHF010000348.1 GCA_012271025.1 Deltaproteobacteria bacterium
TTCCGCTCGCGCCGAAGCTTCTCCGTCCCCTCACGGTCCAACTGCATCTCTTCGGTAATCACCACGCCATATTCGCGCCGGGCGGTGTCTCGGGTGTAGTATTCGTCCAACACATCCTCCAGGACCTGCTGCGGGTCACGCCGGAAGGGGTCGCCGTAGCCGCCGCCGGTCGCACCAATGGTGATCAGACGCTCTCCGGCTTTGACGCCGCGATAGGGGACCTTTGAGGGCAGGGCGATTTCTTCGTTATCCAGGGTTTTCAAAGTCAAAGTGCCGGGGATGCCTGTACTGCCCCCGTCAAAACCCCAAGCGCCATAGACAAAACCGTCGGCCTCGACCGACGTGCCACCGTCACGCAGATAGTGCAACTCCTTGACCGATCCCATACCGCCCCGCCATTGCCCAGGTGCACACGCATCCTCGCGTAGCTCGTAGCGTTCGACCCGGAGCGGCACGTGGGACTCCACGTCTTCAATGGGGTTATTGCGGGTGTTGGCGTACAGCGTATCAACGGTGTCCATGCCGTCGTGACCGTACCGACCGCCGTAGCTGCCCTCAAAAATTTCCAGATGCACCCAAGGGCTGTTATTCTGCCGCATCCCGCTGGAGGCAATGGCCTTGAGGTTACCGATACCGGCACTGACCTGGCGGGGAACGGCCTGGGCCAGGGCCTTCATGACGGTATCGCTTAAGACGTTGCCGGTGACAAAACGGGCAATGGTCGGTGCCGGAAAAACAGGGTTGGCCAGCGTGCCGCGCGGCGCAATGATCTGAATGGGCCGGTAGAGTCCGGCATTCTGCGGCAGGTCGCCGTAGATTTCGGTGTCGAGCAGGACCGAGCGCAGCACCAGCCAGATGGCCACATCAACCGTGCCAACCAGGGGCATATTGATGGGCCGGTCCGACACCTGCGGTGCGGTGCCGGTCAGGTCTACGCTCAGCTCCGATCCGCTGACCGTCAGGGTCACGCAAATGGGCAGGTTGCGCCGACCTGGGTCGGGATCGTCGATATAGCCGTCCATATGGCCGGTGGCCGTATAGCTGCCGTCCGGAATCTGTTCGATGGCCTGCCGCATCAAGCGCTCGGAGTAATCAAACAGGGAGGCGCAGGCCGCTTCGACCGTGTGGAGCCCGTAGCGCTCGATGAGTTCGATATAGCGTTCGGCACCGATGCGACAGGCTGCGATCTGGGCCTCCATATCGCCCACCACCAGATCGGAGATGCGGATGTTATCGCGCAACAACTGCCACACCGCGGCGTTCCGGTTGCCCTGCTCGTACACCTTGATCGCCTTGAACTGCAAACCCTCGGCATAGGCGTCAAACGCCTCGACAATGCCGGTGCTGCCCGGGGTCTGACAGCCGATATCGAGGTGGTGGGCCGTGGTGACGGAAAACCCGACCAGATCACACTGGTAGAAAACCGGCACGCAAAACCCGACATCCGGGCCGTGGCTGGCCCCGCCGTACGGGTCGTTATGCATGATGACGTCGCCGGGCAGGACAGACTCTTCTCGCTTGGCGAGCGCGTCGAGCATCCCGCGCACATAGCCGGGAATCGGGCCGGACTGGAGGGGGGTGCTCTGCTTTGACTCGCATAATTGTTCGCCACGCGCATTGACCAGGGCGGTGCCGAAATCCTCGGACTCCCGAATAATGCTCGAATACGACATGCGCATGAGCTTATAGCCCATCTCCACCGCAATATTCTCCAGCGCACCCAGGATGACGCTGGCCGTAATCGGATCAATGTCGTGGCCATTAGGGGCGTTGTCTGCTGGGGTCCTCATGCTGCCCCTCCTATCTGAATGAGCAGATTCCCGTGGGGGTCGAGTTGAAAAGTACAATCCGGCGGAACCACGGTGGTCGAGTCTGTTTGCAGGATGACCGCCGGACCGGCAACCACCTCTTCGACCGGGAGCCGTTCTCGCCGGTAAAAGGCAGTCTCCAGACTGCGCAACTCGTTCTGAACCCGAAATACTGACGGCTGGGTTTTGACCAGCGCGGCCTGGAGCGAGCCGGAGCCGGATGAAGACGCGGCGTGGATTCTCTGCGCCTGGCCAACTCCGACCAGACGGATGGTCACGATTTCAATCGGGCTGTCCACGAAGAAATGACCGTACTCCAACTCGTGCTGCCGGTGAAAACGCTCAGTGATGCGGTCGAGCGCGGCGGCATCGAGTGGACCCTCGGGCACGGCGACCCGCAGCTCATAGCCCTGGCCGACATAGCGCACATCGGCAAAACGCGTAAATGTGACTGCGGTCTGGGCAATGCCGTCATCGCTGAACTGTTGGTGCAGTTCGTTTTGCATCTGCGTAAACGCCGCGTTGAGCCGGGGCAGATCAAAAGCGGTCGAGACCTGAAAGGCGGTCCGGGTCGCATCGTATTTGACATCCGT
>JAAXHF010000640.1 GCA_012271025.1 Deltaproteobacteria bacterium
CGGCGAGACCGAGGTCATGACCGCTAGCACCATACGGGACAACTTCACCCTGGAGCGGGTGGGCAAACCGGCCGCGATCTTCGACCTGGACAAGCTGCAATGGATGAACGGCGTGTATATCCGCCAGACCGACGATGCCGACCTGGCTGACCGCGTCCTGCCCTTCCTGGAACGTGGGTACCCGGCATCGCTACTGCCGATCGACCGGGAATATCTTCTGCGCATCGTTCCGCTGGTGCAGGAACGGCTCAAAACCCTGGCGGACGCGCCGGACATGCTCTCCTACTTCTTCGAGGACAGTCTGGCTTATGATCCGGCCAGCTTGATCCAGCGCGGTATGGATTCCACGGGGACTCTCGCGGCAATCGTGCGGGCCCAGTCGGACCTCACATTGGTACCTGACCCCGAATTTCACCACGAAAACCTTGAAAATATTCTCAGGGCCAGCGGCAAGGATCTCCAGTTGTCAGGGAGGCAGTTCTTCGGAGCGCTCCGGTCCGCCATGACCGGCCGCACCGCAACGCCGCCGCTGTTCGAGATGATGGAAGTGATGGGACGGGAACGGGTGTTGCGACGGCTGGAAGCGGCCGCGGAGAAATTGTCCGCCTTCTAGTCCGGGCCGATATCAGGCATCGGCTGGCCGCAGTGGGGACAAATCTCGCCGCCGGCCGGCCGTGGCTGTCTGCCCTCTTTCCCTGCGTCCTCCATCTCAGTTTCCAGCATTCCTGCGCTGATGATGCCGGCCGGCAACGCGAACAGCCCGATGCCCAGCAGCGCGATGACCGCGGCCAGCAAACGTCCCGCAAGGGTTACCGGCACCAAATCGCCATATCCCACCGTGGTCAGCGTCACGATGGCCCACCACATCGCCGCCGGTATGCTGGAGAACGCCTCAGACTGGGCTTCCTTTTCGGCGAAGTACATCAGCGAAGCCGCTATCACCAGCAACACCAGCAAGCCGGCCACCGTGGCCAGCAGTTGGCTGCCCCTCTGACGCAGTACGACGGCCAACCGGCGCCCGCCGGGGAAGTATCTCGCCAGCTTCACGGTCCGGGTGAGTAGCCGCACGGCCAGGAGAAAGGAGAGGCTGAACCCTCCTCCCGTCACCAGCAGCAGTGCAGC
>JAAXHF010000467.1 GCA_012271025.1 Deltaproteobacteria bacterium
ACTTCATAATAGGCGTTGAACGGATTGTCAAAGTCGTGGCGGGTGAAGCGGGTGAACCCGGCGTCGCGCGTCATGCTCCGCGCCACCTGTTCGTTAAAGCCCAGGGTACCCAGGCCGGCGCCGTCCGGCTCGGATAGGGCCGAGGACATGCAGCCCATCACCGAGAAGGCATACATCAAACCGGTCATGGGGTTCTTCAGATTTTCCTCAAATGTCGGGGCGCTCTTAATATCGGCGATCAGCCAGGTTCCATCCGGCTTGAGCGCCGACCGGATAGCCCGAATGGTTTCCGCCGGACGGGTCATATCGTGGATGCAGTCAAACGTGGTGATGAAGTCAAAGCTCGCATCGGCCGGCAGCCCGTCCTGGGCCGCGTGATGAAACCGGAGGTTGGTCAGCCCGGCCTCAGCCTTGTTGGCATTGGCGCGGGCCAGCGCGTGCTCCGATATGTCATAGCCGTGAAAGTCGGCCTGCGGAAAGGCCGCAGCCATTTGAACCAGCGCAACCCCGGCGCCGCAGCCCACGTCCGCCACCTTTGCGCCGACTTGCAGTCTGGACTCGACCCCGTCCAGGGCGGGCAGCACAATGGGGATCAGCGCGTGCCGGTACCAGGGGGCAAAGACCCGCTCGATGCCCCGTGCGCCTTCCGGTCCACGCGCGTCGTAGGGGAGACCCAGGCCGGTACGAAAGGCCTCGGGCAGTTTCTCCAATACGGCCATGCGTTGCGGAAAATCGCTGAAAATACCGGCGGCAAACTTGGGACTGTCCTCGTCCGCAAGAATCATGGCCATTTCAGGCGAGAGGGAAAAGCGATCCTCCCCCGCATACTCAAGCAACTGGGACGCGGCCTGCCCTCTCAACCACTCCCGCACCCAGCGCTCACTCAAGCCTGTTTTGTTGGCCAACTCCTCGCTCGTCACCGGCCCGGCACCGTGCAAGGCCCGGTACAGCCCGAGTTGGTCGCCCAGGTGAATCATGGCCGAGATTAAGGCGCCGCTCAGCAGGCCAAAGACTTTTTGACCGCCGGCTTTGAGTTTGTCCGGGTCTATATGGTCACGAGGCGGTTGATCCACACGCGCTCCCTTCTCTCCGACCGGACTACATCCCGCTGATCAACTCAAGAATGGTTCCGTCCGGGTCCTTAAAGCAGACGACCCCAATCTCCGCGCCTCCGGGTCCGTCGATTTTTTTGAGGGGGGCTAAGAATTCAACCTGCATTTCCTGGAGGTCGGCATAGGTCTTGTCGATATC
>JAAXHF010000239.1 GCA_012271025.1 Deltaproteobacteria bacterium
TGGCCGAAGAGCTGGCCGAGATCGACCTGATCTCCAAGGGCCGACTGGTCGCCGGCTGGGTCCGCGGCGGCGGGACGGAGCAGTTCGCCAATAATACCAACCCGTCCTATAACCGGGAGTATTTCAACGAGGCCCACGACCTGATCGTCAAGGCCTGGACCACGCCCGGACCGTTCCGCTGGGAGGGCAAACACTTCAACTATCGGTTTGTGAACCCGTGGGCTCTGCCGCTGCAAAAGCCCCACCCGCCGATGTGGATTCCGGGTCTGGTCAGTCCCGAGACGGTCCAGTGGTGCGCCAAACACCGCTATCCGTACGTCGCCTTGGCCACCTATCTGGAGCCGACCGTCGAGCTGTGGAATCTGTACGCCGAGGCGGCGGCTCAGGAGGGCTACCAGGCCGGCCCGGAAAACTTCGGTTATCTCCAGAAGGTGTATGTCGCCGAGACCGAGGAGAAGGCTCAGGAGCTGGGCAAGCAGGATTTGTACGGCGGCGGCATGTACACCGCCATCCGACCCGAATGGCTGTTCCCGTCCGGCTATAACTCCAAGGCCGCGACCCAGCGTCTGGCCCGCCAGTTCACCGACCCCAAGGGCCGCACCCAGCTCTTCAGCGGCTATGAGGGCCAGAGCATCGAAGAGGCCAAGGCGGCCGTGTACGGTCTCTACCCCCACGCCCAGGAGTCCTACCAGCTGATTCGGGGAACGCCCAAGACCGTCATCCCCAAGCTGCGCAAGATCATGGAAATCCTGCGTCCGGGCGTCTTCGGTCTGTGGCAGAACGACGGCCCGATCGGTCATCCCGAACGGATGAATAATATCCGGCTGCTCGGTGAAGAGGTGATCCCGGCCATGCGGGAGATCGCCAAGGAGCTGGGGCTGGAAAGCCCGCTCGAACGCCAGCCCGGCTCGCGCCCCCTGCCGGCAACCGGCCAGTGGGACCCGGTGGCCCAGAGTGAGGCTCTGGCCGCGCTGTAAACGACCGGCTCGCCGCCGCGTGGGCGTCC
>JAAXHF010000337.1 GCA_012271025.1 Deltaproteobacteria bacterium
GACAAAAACGACCCGCCCACGATTACGACAGGGCCTGCTGAGAACACCCCGCCGGCGTTTGCCGATGACACGGCCAGCTTCACGGTCTCCGAGAACATGCCCATGGGCACAAGTGTCGGCATGGTCATGGCGACAGACGAGGACGACGACGCGATCGAGTACAGCCTCGGCGACACCATGTACTTCGCAATCGATGCGATGAGCGGCGAGATTACGACCACCATGTCGCTGGACTTCGAGATGATGGCCAGCCACATGGTCACGGTGAATGCGAGCGACGGCCAGGATTCGGACAGCATCGAAGTGACCGTTATGGTCGGCGACATGTATCCGGGCTGCACGGTCGAGGGCAACGCTGCCCTGACCAACGACTGCGAGACCCTGCTCACCGTCAAGGGCGAGCTGAGCGGGGACGGCGACCTGAGCGCATGGTCCGAGGACATGCCGATCACCCAGTGGCACTACGTTGTGGTCTCCGGCGACCCCATGAGGGTTACTGAGATCAGGCTTAGCAATAAGGGCGACCTGGACGGCTCGATACCGGCCGGCTTGGGTTACCTGGATGCGCTGGTGAACCTGTACCTGAACGGCAACAGCCTGAGCGGCTCGATTCCGGGATCGCTCGGAATGCTGACCAGCCTGCAGGACCTGAGGCTCCATGGCAACGATTTGGAGAGCATCGGGGAAGGCCTGGGCGGAGCAACCAGCCTCGCCCGCTTCTGGGCCCACGGCAACAGTCTGAGTGGGGCGATACCGGCCGACCTGGGTGACCTGGACAACCTGCAGTGGCTGAGACTCGATTCGCAGACGGGCGGCCTTACGGGCGGCATACCGGCCGAGCTGGGCAACCTGGACAGCATCGAGCGGCTGTATCTGCATGGCAACATGCTGGGCGGGACCATACCGGCCGAGCTGAACAACTTGGACACGCTGACGCACATCACGCTGCAGAGGAACGGCCTGACGGGCGCGATTCCGGACCTGAGCGGTTTGACG
Source organism: Deltaproteobacteria bacterium (assembly GCA_012271025.1). The sequence continues at coordinate 997 of JAAXHF010000337.1, forward strand.
AGCCTGGTCTGGCTCGGACTCTATGACAACGAGCTGACGGGCAATATTCCGACCAGCCTGGGCGCCCTGATGAACCTCGAGCGGCTCTACCTGCATGGGAACAGCCTGACGGGCTCGGTCCCGCCGGCGATAGGCAACCTGTCCAACCTGACGAACCTGTGGCTTAAGAACAACAGCCTGAGCGGTACGCTGCCGGACACGCTGGACAACCTCACCAACCTGGAGAGGGTCCGCATCAGCGGCAACGACTTCACGGGTTGTGTCCCGGCGGCCCTGGACACGGACAATGACGACATCGCCGACACCGGCCTGGAGGTCTGCGCAAGCGACGGGTAGAACGACACAAACATAGACCGCGGCGGCCACTAACACCGGCCGTCGCGGATAACCAACCGAGACCCAAACAAAGAGCGCCGCCGGCAACCCAGCCGGCGGCGCTCTGTATTCGCCTCCCCCGGTTCCTCCCAAGC
>JAAXHF010000453.1 GCA_012271025.1 Deltaproteobacteria bacterium
GGCTTCCCTGAGCGTCCTGACCACGCCTCAGGCCGCGCCGCTGCTCGCCCAGCATCCGGATGTGGACGCGGTCGTCGTCGATGCCAAGCGGACCCACGGACGAGGACTCGGCGGGCTGATGCGGACCGCCCGCCAGCTCGGCCGCCAGGGCTTCAGCCTGGCCGTTGCGCCCCATAAATCGCTGCGCACCGCGCTGCTGCTGGCCCTGGCGGGAATCCCGTATCGGGTGGGCTTTCGACAAAGTCCTGGCTGGTTTTTGTACCACCGGACAACGCTTCGGGATGCACGGGCGCATGAGGTCGAACGGATTCTGAGTCTGCTGCGGGTCTTTGGCCTGGACCCCCGGCCGTATGCGGTCCGGCCACGGGTGGCGTATGGCGAGGCCGCCCGGCGAAAGGCCCAGACGCTGCTCAAGCGCTATCAACTCGACACTCCACAGCCGCTCTTTATTGTCTGCCCCGGATCGGTCTGGTTCACCAAACGGTGGACGGTTGAGGGCTATGCCGGCCTCGTCCAGGCCCTGGAGCGGAGCTATGGCAGGGTGCTCATTTGCGGCGGTCCCGACGATCTTCCTGTGACCCGAGCCGTTCACAGCCAGGCGGCCGGACGGGGGGTGAACCTGGCCGGCCAAGCCGACCTCCAAACCTTTATGGCGCTCATTGACCGGGCCCGCCTTGTCGTCAGCAACGATAGTGCGCCCATGCATCTCGCGGTCGCTCGGGGCGTGCCGGTCGTCGCAATTTTTTGCGCCACCACACCGAGCCTGGGATACGGCCCGTACAGCCCACAGTCGATCATCGTCGAGCGTAAAGAGCTGTCCTGTCGGCCGTGCGGTCGGCATGGCGGGCCGCGCTGCCCCCGCCGTACGGAAGCCTGTATGCGCTTGGTCGGCATCCACGATGTGCTGGCCGGTGTCGATCAACTGCTCTGCTCTACCGCACCCCATGTCGAGACATGACCAATCCCTGCGCGAGCGCTTTCAGGCCCTGAATGAGGCGGCCTCGCGCCGGGCGACCCAGCTTGCCGCCGAGGGCAAAAAAGCGCGTCTGTGGGCCATCGTATGCACGCCTGGGCTGGTCTTTCTGCGAGCCTATGTGTGGCGGGGCGGGTGGCGGCGCGGCATGGCCGGATTTGGCGAGGCGATTTTTGCCGCCTATGAAGTGTTTGTGAGCAGGCTGAAACTGTGGGAATTCGACCAAGACCGCAAACCCTCCTAGGGTGATCGCCGGCGCGCCTTTTTCCCATGCTGTTGTACAAACCACGACTCCGCCCTCCGCACGAATTTGTGGAGGAGGTCTCTTCTCGGCAGCTGTGTTGGTTAAAGGTCGGCTGGGAAGAAACGATTCGGGCGGCGCTTGCCCGCTCGACCGAGGCCGGCACCCTTGCCGTTCAGGGCGGGCGGGGGCCGATGGTCCGGGTCGGGCTGGGCGAGCGGGGCAGTCTGCTGATCCGCCGCTATTGGCGCGGCGGTTTTGTCCGCCACCTCGTACGAGACACGTATTGGGACCGGCCGCTGCGGCCGCTGGCCGAGTTGTACGCTACCCAGCTTGCTCGGCGGCGCGGAGTGCCGACCGGCGAGGTTCTCGGCGCGTGTGTCAAATGGCGATCTTTCGGCCTGTACCGCGGCGTGCTGGTTTCCCGGGCTGCCGACGGATACACGAACTGGTGGGCCTGGCTGACGACACGGCCGAGCCCGCAGCAGCGCCGGCAGCTTGTCCAGGCCGTTGGTCGCGTCATCGCCCGCCTGCACGCGGCGGGCATACACCACGCAGACCTCAATCTGACCAACGTCCTGGTCCGTTTTGAGGACGAGACTCCGAGGGTCTTATT
>JAAXHF010000238.1 GCA_012271025.1 Deltaproteobacteria bacterium
CTTGGAGATCGGGCCGGGATTAGGCGTTGTGTCCGAGGCGCTGATGGATATCGGTGTCCGGCTCTATCTGGTTGAGCTTGACCGGCTCTTGGCCCAGCGTCTGGCCCGCCGTTTTGGGCGTTTCGAGACGGTTCGGGTGCTGACGGACGATTTTTTGAAGCTTGATGTAGCGCGTATCTTTGCTCACAGCCCTGTCCGGGTTGTTGCCAGCCTGCCGTACCAGGTGGCGACCCCCATTCTTTTCCGCCTGCTCGAACATCGGGATCGCTTCTCCCAGGCAACAGTCATGCTCCAAAAAGAGGTTGCCGAACGCGTCGCTGCCGGGCCGGGCACGAAGGCCTATGGTGTGCTGTCCGTGCTGATGCAGCTGTACGCTGAGGTCGCACCGGTCTGTGCCGTCGGACCCCGGAGTTTTTTCCCCGCGCCAAAGGTGCACTCCCAGGTCATCAAACTGGTCTTCCACGCCCAGCCTCGGGTGGCGGTCCGCGACCCGTCCATGTTCACCCGAGTGGTCAAAGCCGCCTTCGCCCAGCGGCGCAAGACGCTGCGGAATACACTCCGTGCCGCCGGATTTACAGCGCCTGAGGACATGGCAATGCAGGTCGGTCTTGATCCGCAATGTCGCGGAGAAACCTTGGGCCTGGAAGAATTCGCCGCCCTGGCAAACGCGTTCAGCCGACGGGCCGTACCGAGTCCGCCTCGTCCGCCCGGCACTGCCGGTAGACGTTCAGCAAGGCGTCGAGATCCTGGGCCGAAAAATACTGCCCGTGGGGATCGAGTTTTTTGATTGACCGCTGCAGGCGTCGCAGGGTGCGCCGGCGACGGGCGGCTTGGAGCGGGGCCGGGAAGACACACGCTCGATCAAAGTCAATCAATAAGACCCTCGGAGTCTCGTCCTCAAAACGGACCAGGACGTTGGTCAGATTGAGGTCTGCGTGGTGTATGCCCGCCGCGTGCAGGCGGGCGATGACGCGACCAACGGCCTGGACAAGCTGCCGGCGCTGCTGCGGGCTCGGCCGTGTCG
>JAAXHF010000589.1 GCA_012271025.1 Deltaproteobacteria bacterium
CGGAGGAGTCCAGGCTTGGCCCGACTGTCCCTGACGAGCCCCGCCCTGGCCGCGGGAGCGAAAGTGGTGGCCCTGGTCGCGCTGGTCCCCGCGTTGGTCCCGGCGCCACTGTTTTTGTTGTCCGCCCGAAGCGGGTTTGAGGCGATTGCTGACAAAACCAATCCGTTCCTCAAGCCGGCGCAGGGTGGCGGTCATGGGCGACAGGTGTTCGGTCAGGTTGCGTCGGATAAGGTCGGCGACAACCGGCAAGAAGGTCTCTGACGGTTCCTCGGGATCGGTGCCGTTGTTGGCCGTCCGACTGACTTGGCGCTCTTGGGCTTCGTGCTGGGCGTGCTGCACCGTCTGCAGCAGGTCCTTCATGGACTGCCATTCGGCCTGCATTGCTTGCAGCTGGGTGTGGAGCGTAGATACGCTCGTGGCGATGGTTTCTTCGAGCGCGTCGACCCGGGCCGTGAGCTGCGCGAGCGGCTGTTCCAGGGCGACCGCTGTCCGGGTCGCAGCGGCCTGTTTCGTCGTCCGACTGCGCGGTTTTGCGGCCGCCGTCGTTTTTGCCGAACTCGCGCTCGTTTTTGCGGTAGTTGCGGTTTTGGCCGTGGATTTTCCACGTTTCGGTGTCGAATCGGCAGCTTTTGCCATGACACTCCTTTCCTGGCCTGAAACGCAAGGTGGGGACGCTTCAGGGTAACAGACCGGGCGTGTGACCGGGGCCAAGTTCGAGCCCGGGCAGCTCCTCAGAGCAGACCGGTCGTGTATTCCAATAATTCTCCCAACTTCCGAATTTTACTCGCCCGCACCGGCCATTCTTCTTCAGGGGCGGACGCAAATTCGTCGAGTTGATTGTGCAAACTCTGTTCAATAAGCATGAGACAGCTGCTGAGCGCGACCTGTTCCTGGTGTCGGCGCCGGGCTTGGCGAAGACTGCGTATGGAGATGATGTCCGCCATGCTGTGTCGTTCTCGTCCTGGGTGCGTGGGTGTCGGCTGGCCGTGTCTGGGCGGTTCGCCTATTTACGGTGTGCTGACTGCGTGTCGTGTCGTGCCGGCTCCGAGGACTGTGACCTCCAGCCATGCGTGGCATACCAGTCGATCTGGCGCGCCAGACCCAGGAGAATGCGAACATCGCGGTCTTCCAGACCCGCCCGTCCGAGTATACGCCGAAACGCCATCATGATGTGGTCTGGATTGTCACGGTGCAGGAACCCAAGCTTGAGGAGCGCCTGCTGCAATTTGTCGTACATGAACTCTTGGCGTTCTGCAAGCGCAAGCTCACGGGCTGCGACGTGGACGGATTCGTCCCCATCGCCTGGATATTGAGCGGTGGGAGGGGCGCCGGTCGCGGTATCTTGGCCGGCCAGAAAGAGTTCATAGCAGCAGATCAGGACGGCCTGAGCGACATTGAGGGAGCGAAAGTGGGCGGCGGTCGGGATGGTCACCACACCGTGGCAGTAGCGCAGGTCGGCGTTGGTCAGGCCCGTATCTTCGGGGCCGAACACCAGCGCGCTGCGGTTCAGGTCCAGAGCCGGTACCAGCTCAGCCGCCAGACTGCGTGGCGCCTGCCCGCCCTCACGGTACAGGCCCGAGCGGCAGGTGGTGCCGATGACCCGCTGGCAGTCGGCGCTGGCCTCGCGTAGCGACGGATAGATCCGCAGCCGGTCCAGCACGCCCCGGGCGTGGACCGCCATGGTATCCGCCTCCTGACGACGGAAGGCGGGCGGCTCAACCAGGCGTAAGTCCTGCACGCCGAAGTTGTCCATGGCGCGGGCAGCCGCACCGATATTGCCCGAGTATTTCGGACGGACGAGGATGATGCAAAGTTTAGCCAGGCTCATGGACGGGGTCTCACACGAACGGCTCGCCGAAAAGGCACGCTGGACGGCGCACAGAAAATGCGGGCCTCTCTCCCGCTGGCTGCCGGAACCGGAACTCAACGCTTGGCGACAGCCGCCTGGGCGTCGCTCTCTGCCTTACGTCCCTGTTCAAGCCAGCTCATAATCGTCTCTCGTTCCAGGTATTGGGCGTGGCGACGGCTGTGGTTTTCCCTGTGGACGATATCGGCCTCAAGCAGTTCTTCAAGATAGCGGTGGAGCGGATACGTCGCGTCTCCCTCGCCCATGTCTTGAAGGAGCTTGCGGAGCCGCTCAAGCCACTCGCCGTCGAGCTGAAGCTCGACACGCAGGGGGCGACCGACCGCAAGCACTCTGGAGCGAATCTGCTTCTGCATGGGTGTACTCTGCCTTACAGGTC
>JAAXHF010000050.1 GCA_012271025.1 Deltaproteobacteria bacterium
CCGACAGCCTCCATCAACGGACGCCGCTGATCATCGGCAGCGCCCAGGACGTGCAGACCGCAGAATCGTTTTACCACTGAGACCAAGCAAGACCACGTCAGGCATGAACCCACACGCCGTCCTCAAAAAAAGACAGGCGCTCGATTTCTTTATCACCCACCCGTGCCGCAGTGAGGTCAAGGATGCTATTGCCAAAGTAGTGCTTTTTGGCAGCCTGGCCCGGGGAGAGGGTCGGGCTGACAGCGATATCGATCTGCTGGTCTTCGCCACCGACAGGCTCGACAAGGTCTCGGAAGCCTGCGCCGAAGCGTCACTGTGTAGTGGTATCGAAAAGCAGGAAAGTGTGGAGCCCCTCATTCGGGATGCCGATACGCTTTTTTATACCGACTCGTATTTCCTGACCCGAGCGCTCCGGGAAGGGCAAGAGGTGTACAGCATGGCAGAGGATGAGTTGGCCCGAAAAGGGGCACACAACGCCCTGCGGCTGGCCGAGGAATATATCGAACTCGCCCGCTATGATCTCGAAGGCGAGCAGTTACGTGGAACGGTCGATGCGGGCTACAACGCTGCGGAATTATGTGTCAAGGGGCTCTTGATTCTGAACCAACAGCCATTGCCGCGTACGTACGGCGGTCTCGTGCAACAATTTGGCGAAATGTATGTACAGACGGCTCAGGTCGAACGAAAACTGGGACGAGGGCTGAATCAGGCGCTCCAGTTCCGCAACAGCGCACGGTACGATGCCCACGCCGCAGTCACCACCCGGCAGGCCCGGCAAACGCTCACCCTGGCTGAGGAGTTACGCGCGGTGCTGCAAGCCTTGTCAGCAGCCTGAGTGTTTGCCTCAGCCGTTCTTGTCCGTATTCGATATCCGAAGGGAGGTAGTCATATGACCGAACGTGTTCGTGAGATTCTGAGTTGGTATGAGGGCGACAATCCGGGCACCCGCGCCAACATTGCCCGTCTGCTCAACAGCGGCCGCCTGGCCGGCACCGGCAGACTGGTCATCCTGCCGGTCGATCAGGGCTTCGAGCATGGTCCGGCGCGCAGCTTTGCCCCGAATCCGTCCGGTTATGATCCCGACTACCATTTCCAGCTGGCGCTCGACGCCGGCTGTAACGCCTATGCCGCGCCGCTGGGATTCATCGAAGCCGGGGCCGATACCTTTCTGGACCGGATTCCGACCATTCTCAAGCTCAACAACCACGACGTGCTGCACGACGAAAAAGATCCCCTGTCGGCCGTGACCAGCAGTGTCGATGACGCCCTGCGGCTGGGTTGTGCCGCAGTCGGCTTCACCATCTACCCCGGCTCGTCGGCAGCCCAGACCATGTACGAGCAGCTGCGCGAGATCACCAAGGAGGCCAAATCCAAGGGGCTGGCCGTTGTGGTGTGGTCCTACCCGCGGGGCAGCGACCTGAGCAAGGCCGGGGAGACTGCGGTGGACGTGGTCGCCTACGCGGCCCAGATTGCGGCTCAGCTCGGGGCGCACATCATCAAGGTCAAGCCGCCCTCGGCCCACATCGAGCTGGCCGACGCCCAAAAAGCCTACCAGCGCTATCACGTGCCGATCGACAGCCTGGCCGAGCGTATCCGGCATGTAGTCCAGAGCGCGTTCAACAGCAAACGGATTGTGATCTTCTCGGGCGGACCGGCCAAGGGCGACGAGGAATTCTTCGGCGAGGTCCGGGCGATCCGTGACGGCGGCGGGTTCGGCTCGATTATCGGCCGCAACTCCTTCCAGCGCACAAAAGAGGACGGGCTCAGATTTCTCGATACGGTCATGAGTATCTACGAGGGCTCTCTGCAATAGGCGCCACCGGGCTCGGGAC
>JAAXHF010000431.1 GCA_012271025.1 Deltaproteobacteria bacterium
GGCGGAGATGTAGCACCGACCTTGACGCCCTTGCCAAGCGCACCTTAGACTACCGCGATCAGCCTGCCGGCCATAAACAGGACGTATGACAATGGAGCGACCCCGTGGACACACGCGCCCGCTTAACGGCGTTGGACCCGACGAGATGTCGGCCGTGCTGGACCGTATCCCGGCCTGGCAGCGCCAGGCTGTGGCCGATCTCTTGCCCCAGACCTGCCGGCTCCTGGCGGCCGAACTCCAGGCTCCGCTCCTGGCCTGTGTCCGGGCCGTGGCTGCGGTTGATGCCAGGCCGCTGCCCGCGCTCCTGGCCCTGATCGGGCCGACCCTCAAGAACGTGGCGGTGGCCAGCCGCCTGCCCATTGTCGAGCGGATTGCGCGACTGGCCGAGACGTTTCCGGCCGGCCTGCCGGCCCTGCTGCGCAGCCTGGGCCGGGCGTATGACGCGGCCGGCCAAGACGGGGTGCTGCGCTGGATCGGTGTCGGCCAAGACATCGGTTGCCGGAACGCGCAGGCCGGCCAGGCCTTTTTTGCGCTGATCTCCCAGACCGCCCAGCTGACCCTGCGCGGCGCCTCGCCGGTCGTCCGGCTGGCCGAAGTCCAGGCCGTGCTGCTGAAATTCCTGCATATGCTGCGCGGCCCCAGCGGCGGCTTTGTTGAGACGCCGCTGCTCTTTGTGCCGCCGCCGCTGGCCGACCCCGAGGAGGAATGGATTCCGCTGCCGACGTGTGTCGATCACTTCTCGACCTATGAGGATAATTTTCGCCTCTACCGGGTGCTGGTCGCCCATCAGGCCGGACGTCTGGTGTTCGGCACCTACGACTGCGTGCCGTCGGCGCTGTGGGACGCCTTCCCGCCCTATGTCCGTACCCTGCTCGATGGAGACGCGGCCCGACCCGAGACCTTTGCCGCCTACTTCGGTCTGTTTCCCCGCTCTGACCTGATTGAAGACATCTTCCTGGGTCTCGAAGCCAGGCGTATCGCCGCCCGGCTGACGGCCCACTATCGCGGCCTGGCCGACGATCTGGGCTGGGCTGCCGGGCTGACCGAACTCCAGCCGGCCGTGCCTGCGGCGCTCTTGTCCCGGATTCCGAGCGAGGAGTTCGGTCAGCTTGAACAGACCGGCACGGCCTCGGACTGCCTGGTCTGGGCGTCCCAGCTGTACGCCCAGTTCTTACAGGACGAGCAACCGACGCCCGGCGGTTCGGCGTCGGCCACCGAACTCGATTTTGACCAGGTGCCCGAGCAGGCCGCAGCCTTTATGACCGGGGTGAATCTGAGCCGGGGCGGGGCCGACGAGGAGTCCGATGCTGAGCAGGCCGCCCGGCGGCGGGGTCGCACGGCCCGCGACCTCCACTATGTGTACGACGAGTGGGATTACGAGATTGAGGACTATCGCTCCCACTGGTGTGAGCTGCGCGAGGTTGGCCTGGCCCAGGACCAGGGCGCGTTTTTTTCACGCACCCTGGCGACCTATGCCGAGCTGACGCCGGACATCAAGCGTCAGTTTCAGCGTCTGCGGCCCAAGATGTTTCATCCGGTCACGGGGCTGGAAGACGGCGAAGACATTGACCTGAACGCGGTGGTGGCCGCACGGGTCGACCGTCACCTGGGGCACACGCCCTCGTCCAAGCTGTACCTGGCCAGACAGCAAATCAAGCGCGATGTCGGCGTGCTGTTTCTGGTCGATCTGAGCGCCTCGACCGCAGCCGAGCTGCCCGATGCCTCGGCGGGGACGGCGCAGCGGGGCAAGGCACGGGTGATCGACGTGATCAAGGAGGCGCTGGTCATCCTGGCGGTCGCCCTGGAGGAGATTGGCGACTCGTACGCCATCTACGGCTTCTCAAGTCGCGGCCGCCAGGATGTCGAGGTGTATCCGGTCAAGACGTTCCGGGATTCGCTGAGCGCCGAGGTGAAGGGCAGAATCGGGGCGCTGAGTCCGCAGGGCAGTACCCGCATGGGGACGGCGGTGCGCCACGCCACGCGCAGGCTGAAGGCCCTGTCCAGCCGGGCCAAACTGCTGGTGCTGTTGAGCGATGGCTATCCGGAAGATCAGGGCTATGGCAAGCCGGTGGTGCCGCCGATGTACGGGCTGCGCGATACGCTGATGGCCTTTCGGGAAGCCGAGCGGAGTGGCATCCTGTCCTACTGTCTGACGGTCGACCAGGGCGGGCACGACTATCTGCAGGAAATGTGCGCGCCGTCACGCTATATGGTCATTGACGATATCCTGTCCCTGCCGACCGAGCTGCCCAAGATTTACCAGCGCTACATCTGGTCGCAGTGGTTGTAGACCGCCCCGAGCCGTGGCGGCCGGATGAGCGCCCCACGAACCGGCAGGCGGAAGCCGCAGCGGCACCCGTTCTCTCTTGCCCTCTCGCCAGACTTCTTGTACACCCACAGGCATACTCTGTCTGACGGGTAAGGGAAACATGACATCTGGAGATACCGCTGGCCTTGATCAGAGCCGTTTGACCCAGACCGCCCGCCAACGGCTGACCGCTGTTCTCGATGAGCTGCCCGTGGCCTGGCAGACGCCGCTGCTGGACGCGCTGGCAGAGGTGGAGACGGCAACGCTTGAGGGCTGGCTTGCCGGTCAGCACCTGCACAGCTGGGTGGAGCACGGCCGCCGCGGCCTGAGCCTGGATCAGAGCAAGAACGCACATCTGGCGCCGGCCTTTTTTGGGGCGACTTCCCAGATCTTACCCAGGCTCGGCCAGGGCGACCTGAACGAGTGGTCGCGCCTGGCCTTTGATATCGGTGGAGTTGACCCCGCGCAGGTGTTCACCAGCCTGCCGGACGGCCTGACCGAGCTGGACCAGGCCGAGCGGCTGAGCTGTTACCGGCTCGTCCGCAACTCGGTGTATCACTCGCCGACGGCGGCGGTGGCGCTGTATAGGGCGCTGCCGCACGCGTGTCTGCTGATTCCGGCCGAGCTGCGGTCCACCTATCTGCGCTGTATCCAGGCCGGGGTGAGTTTCGATCCCGAGCCCCTGCCAGTGTCGGTGACCCTGTTCAGCTCGACGCTGCGTTCCCTGCCCTTGGAGACCTGCCGGACCCTGCTGGAACGCATCGGTCAGCTGGCCCAGTTCGTGCCGACCGGGGTTGCCCGGCTGTTCCGGGTGCTGGGCCAAGCCTACGACGAGGTCGGCGAAC
>JAAXHF010000046.1 GCA_012271025.1 Deltaproteobacteria bacterium
GGGTGGCGTCGCAGGCCACAAGACAGACGGCAGCGAAGACCAGGCACAACGCCGGTAGAACCGCGGAACGACGTCTCATGAGTCTAGCCTGGGTCATAGCCTTCTCTCGTTCACGTTTTGCACGCTTCCCGTATATGACCTTGGCACCCATCTTGTCACCATTGTATCAGGTTGCTGTAACGCTACTATAACTAACGAACTGTATATTTATGACTTTCTATAACCATAGTCATCCGACGCACCAGGCATCATCGCCCTTGAAGGCGCCAAATCCCGGGGATCGGGGAACTGGGACTATCGCCGCCGCCAATCAACGATGTCCAGCCCAGCCCGTTAACCGTTAACCCGCCGGCGTCCGGGCTTGGTATAGGTAAGCGGTTCTGGTATCCTGTGCAGTGCTCTCAGCAGGCTGAGACTGCCGGAACCCCGGCTGCGACATGATCAAGATCGCCGGGTGCGAGCCTGCCGGAGCGACCGCTATTTCGGGGCCATGAGCATGCTACTGGACAAGTTGAGCCGGCTGGTCACCGCCCGCCCGTGGGTAACCATCCTGGTCCTCCTGGTCATCACCGTGGCCCTGGCCGCCGGCGTCGACCGGCGCGTCCCGCCAACCGAGGGGGCCGACGTGGCCTTCCTGCCGCCGGACCATCCCGTGGCCGAAGCGACCAGCGACATCAGCGAGCTCTTCGAGGAGTCGGGCGAGGTCAGCGTGGTCACGCTGGTCTTTCGCGGGGAGGCCGTCACGCCCGGCGGCCTGTCCCAGATGGCCGCACTTCTTGACAAAATCGTCAGTGACGCCGGCACGGGCGAGCTTCTGGCCCGCGTCGACCCGCTCATTTCCCCCGCCCACCTGATAAACAGCGTGCTGCAGGCAGACGACTTTACGTTGGTCACGCAAGAACAGATCGACGCCGCGCTCCGCGATTACCCGGTGATTCAGGGGGCCGTGGCCGGGCTGACCGGGACCGACGCCGACGGCTCCCCGGTGGCCGTCGCCAACATCCGCTTGAGCGACACGGGTGACGAAAGGACCCCGGAGGCCGAACGGAGAATCCACGAGTTCGCCCTTGAAGATGAAGGCCCTCTGAGTGTGAGCAGCATTTCGCCCGCCGTCGTAGAGGATGAGTACAAGGACGCGATGGAGACGGTAATGCCGCCGTTGATAGGGCTGGCGTTGCTGCTGATAACGGCGTTGCTCCTGCTGTTCACCCGCGCCCTGTCGGACACCCTGCTGACGCTGGGGGGCCTCATTATCGCCATAGTCTGGGTTGTCGGCGCAGAGGGCTGGCTGGGGCCCAACGCCCTGGGCCTTATCGGCCCCCCCAGCTCGCTCACCGCAATGGTGCCCGTCATCATCATCAGCCTGACGGTGGACTACGCAATCCAGGCGGTCTCACACTACCGCGAGCAGAGGATTGCCGGCGAGCCGGTTTTGCAGGCGGTGCGCATGGGGCTGCGTAACGTCACCGTCCCGCTGATGCTGGCCGCCATCACCACCATGGTCAGCCTGCTGGTGGGCCTGTTCTCCCC
>JAAXHF010000147.1 GCA_012271025.1 Deltaproteobacteria bacterium
GGCGCCAATACCGAACAGGGCTGTCAAGCCCGCGGCGGCGGCGACGGCGGCGACGGGCCAGCTCAGCGACGCGGGCAGGGCGGTGCCTGAGGCGAGGAGGCCCGAGACAACGAGGGCGACCAGGAGGGCGATAGCGATTCTGAGGAGTACGGGGACCCAGACAAAGGCCCAGAGCTTGAGGCGGGCACGCCAGTGGATGTAGGCGGGATGATCCGGCCGCAGCCAGCCGACTGTGACCAGCCAGTCGCGCAGAAAGCTGAGCGCCACCGCGCCGCCGAAGACGGCGCCGACGGCGTAAGTAACGGGGGGTTCGAAGATGGGCCAGAGGACGGTAGAGAGAAAGATCATCAGCAGGCCGGCGATGATGCGGCGCTGGTTGCTGTCGGTCATCGGGTGGTTGGGGAGGCCGTTTCGGTTGCGCCACAACATACCCCAGACGAAGAGCGGACGTGCAAAGGCCACGAACAGGAAGACGAGAGGCAGCTGTCCATATTGGACGGCCAGGGCGGAGGCTATGAGGACGCCGAAGCCGTCGAATTCCATGTCCAAGGTCTCGCCGAGGCGCGTTACTCTGTTTGATCTGCGGGCCAGGTAGCCGTCGAAGACATCGGCTACACTCGCCCCGATGTATAGCAGGGCAGGGAGCCAGTCCAGCAGGCCGCCGGGTCTTGGCAAGAGCAGGAAGCCGGCCATCCAGGCGTAGGCAAGTCCGCGATAGATGGTGAGAACGTTGGCCGGTCCCAGGTCGGGGAAGAGATCCTGGCGGCCGGGGGCATGGTTCTGGTCGAGGACGCGTCGCAGAAACCAGAACACCCCGGCAACCGTGAGGGCAGAGATCATAAGCCAGCGGCGGGCGCTGAAATCGGGGTCCAGTGCGCCCAGGCGCAACAGAATGGCACCGACCACGAGGGTCAGACTGCATATCAGGGTGAGGCGGCGGCTTTGCCGCTGCAGGTGGGCAACATTCTGCTCTGCCATCAGTTGTCCTCTTGCGGTACAGGGGTGGGGACTTGGTCGCCACCTTAGCACAGAATAGTGCTTTGCTCAATTTGAACGGCAGTGGTCAGTGGTTAGTGGTCAGTTGTTCTTAGTAGGCAGGTAAGAGCTAAGCCATATTCTGTGTGTGTACTGTGTGCGGTCTGCCTGGAGGGAATGAACCGTCAGTATTTCTGTAGCGGGCTCTCGATGGTCAT
>JAAXHF010000340.1 GCA_012271025.1 Deltaproteobacteria bacterium
GCCTTTTTCTTGCCCTTTTTGCGTTTGACCCGGGTGAGCAGCGAGACGTAGCTGATGCCGTCCCGGTTGTCCTGGGTGGTGGGCAGCTGGTGTTTGCGCCAGCCGGGGTAGCCGTCCGGCATGATACGCACGTTGCGATAGCCGGCTTCGGCCAGCTTGTGGGCGGCCTGGGCGGCCCGTTCCCCGTCGTCGCAGCCGGTGATCAGCACGGCGTCTTTGGCGTAGCTGTCCTCGACCACCGGCAGAAAACTCTGGTTGGGAAAGACCTCTTTGGTGGTCGGATGGAAGAAGACCAGCGGGATATTGACGACCGAGCCCTTGGGATGGCCGATGGAAAATTCGGCCACCGTCCGCACATCAACATAGGTCGCGGGCTCGGCGCCGCCCAGGGCAGCGTTGACTTCCGGGGGGCTCATGACTGGGTGATCCATAGGGAAGCTCCTTGGGGCGGGTCTCAGGCCACGCTCTCGAAGCTGTCGAACTCGTTGACCAGGGGAGGAATGATCCGGCACCGCTCGCGCCCGCCAGCCGGCGGCTGGCCGTTCAGGCTGTAGACGATGCCGGTGGCGTCTTCCCGCACCTGCACCTCTTCAAGGTGATGATGGATATACGGGCCGTCCGGCGACAGGGCAAAGATACACTCCAGGACTTTGCGGGCGGGCAGTTTGCCCAGATCGGGATGCAACAGTGCCTCGGTCGGTTTGCTGTCACTCATGCGGCGGGTCTCCTTGTAGCGTCGTTTCTCCTCGTGCATACGTGTTTTTTCCTTGACAGGCAATCGAGAAACGGATTACATGGCGGGCACGGAAGGAGGGCCGTATGTCGGTATCGCCCCAAAAGGAGCTGGTCAACGGGGAGGTCTGGTACGAGCCGGGCGAGAAGGTTCCCAACGTTGACAAAAAGCTCTTCGCCCTGCAGAACCTGTGCACCGATTGCAAGATCTGCGAGGTCGCCTGCTCGCTCATCCACTCGCCCGAGGGGGAACTCAACCCGCTGTGGACGCGTATCAAGATCGAACACGCGCCAACCGTGGAAACGCGGGTCAGCAAGGACGGCTTCGGCTTTACGGCCGAGATCTGCCACCACTGCGCCAACCCCCCGCCGTGCGCCAAGGTCTGCCCGACCGACGCGTTCTACTACGACCCTGTCACCCAGGCGGCCATTATCGACCAGGACAAGTGCATCCAGTGCATGGAGTGCGTGCCGGCCTGTCCGTTCGACACGGTCTTTGTCGCTCCCAGCGGTGAGGTACTCAAATGCGACCTGTGCGGCGGCGACC
>JAAXHF010000615.1 GCA_012271025.1 Deltaproteobacteria bacterium
TCAATCGAGCCCTTGCCCAACTCCTGCAAGGCGTTGGCATACGCTTTGAGTTCATCCCAGTCGGCCTGCCGGCACGCAATCGGTCGGCCCTTGTAGCCGATGTGCTGGGCCACGTTGGTCGTCGAAAAGCCAAACGCCCCGGCGGCCACCGCCTCTTTGATCAGCGCCTTGATCTGCGCCCGCTCCTCCGGCGTGGCTGACCGCTCCATCGACTCCTCCCCCATCACCCAGTGACGGAAGGGCGTCAGCGGAGCCATGAAGCCCAGGTTGATGCCGGCCCCACGCTTGGCCGCCGCATCCATATACTCGGGGAAGGTTGTCCAGTCCCAGGTCACCCCCTTGCCCAGCACCTCAAACGGGATCGCCTCCACGTTGACCAGATCCCAGGCCGCAATCTCCTGGTTCTCCGGCTTACACGGCGCCAGCCCCACCCCGCAGTTGCCCATCACCAAGCTCGTCACCCCGTGCCACGACGACGAGGTGATCAGCGGGTCCCAGCAGATCTGGGCGTCATAATGGGTGTGGGGATCGACAAAGCCCGGCGCCACAATCAGGTCCGAGGCATCGAGCGTCTTCTTTGCCCCGTCCGTAATCTTGCCGATGGCGGCAATCTTGCCGTCGGCCACGGCCACGTCGGCCCGATAGCTCGGGGCTCCGGTCCCGTCGACCACGGTCCCGTTTTTAATGAGTAGATCGTACGACATTCAGCGTCCTCCTTGCAGAGATAAAAAGTGAAAAGAAACGTCGCACCGCAGGCTCTGTCGGTGTGACGCCAACGGTTTCAGTGCTCTTCCAACGGCTCCTAGGCTTGGCCCGAGCGCAACACCTGACCGGGCAGTGCGCCGGTGTGCTGCTTGTTTTCGTACAACACCGTCCCATTCACCACGGTATGCTGTACGCCCTCGGCCGGCATGACCAGACGCCGCCCGCCGCCGGGCAGGTCGCTACGCATCTCGCCGCGCTTCTTCGAGCCGACCGTATTCAGATCGAAAATCGCCAGGTCGGCGGCCAGCCCCTGCTGGATCCTGCCCCGTTGGGTCATGCCGTAGAAGGCCGCCGGCTCGGAGGTGATCCGTTTGACGGCGCGCTCCAGGCTCATGGCCTGACGCTCACGCACCCAGGTGCCGAGCAGATAGGTGCAGTAGCCGGCGTCGCACAGCATATCGACGTGCGCCCCGCC
>JAAXHF010000471.1 GCA_012271025.1 Deltaproteobacteria bacterium
CTCCAACCGTATGTTCCCGACCAAGGCGATCCGGCTGTGGCAAATGATTCGCGACGCGGGCCGGCGCGAGCTGGTCGAGAAGTATTTTCAGCTCACCGACGGTTTTGAGGCGCCGCTGTTTTACGACCTGAGCCCCAATCCGGGTCAGTCCGATCCGCTGTACGTGGTGTGCGCCCGCAAGAAATCCGCCGCCGACTGAGACCAGGGCGAGCCATGGCTCCTGGTACGCGCCGGGTGCGGCCGACCCTCAGCCAGGAACGCCGGCTGTGGCAGCAGGGGATTTGGGCGCTTGCCGGGGTCGATGAAGTTGGGATCGGGCCCTTGGCCGGCCCGGTTGTGGCTGCGGCGGTCATGTTTCCCGCCCAACAGCTCGCCTCAGATACGGACATTCCGGCCGTCTGGCCCCAGGGCGTGCGGGACTCCAAGACGCTCACCCCCACGGCGCGCCAGCGTCTGGACGCTGATATTCGTCGGGTCGCCCGCGCCATCGGGCTGGGGCTGGTCGAGGTCGAGGAGATTGACCGCATCAATATCCATCAGGCCGGTCTCAAAGCCATGCGGCTGGCGGTCGAGAGCTTGGCCGTCGCGCCCCAGCGGGTCTTGATTGACGGACGTCAGGTTCCGGGGCTGACCTGTCCCCAGACCGCTTTCATCAAGGGCGACCGTGATATTTTCAGCATTGCCGCCGCCTCGATTATTGCCAAGGTGTACCGCGACCGACTGATGACCGAGCTTGACGCCCGTTATCCGCACTACGGTTTCGTCCGGCATAAGGGCTATGGCACGGCCGCCCACCGAGCCGCCCTGCGCGAGTTCGGCCCGTGTCCGGCCCACCGCCGGTCGTTTCGCCTGGTGTAGCCTACTCTTCACCCGGTGTCTGAAGAGCGATATACTGCGTGGGGGAAGGCGCCGACGCTGGAAAGGTGGACGATGCTCCCTGCTCGCGCAGGAGGTCATCATCGCCCAGCGTGCTGGAGAGGAGGAGTGCATGGCCATTGACGTGTGTATGCCCCGTCTCAGTGATACCATGGAGGAGGGCCGGATTCTCAAGTGGCTCAAGCAGCCTGGAGACCGGATTGAGGTCGGCGATATCATCGCCGAGGTCGAAACCGACAAAGCCGATATGGAGATGGAAGCCCTCGACGAGGGCGTCCTGATCGAGATTCTCGTTCCCGAGGGCGGCACGGTCCCGGTC
>JAAXHF010000284.1 GCA_012271025.1 Deltaproteobacteria bacterium
AGTCACACCTTGCGGCGATTTGGTCCGCGCGGGAGTGCGCCAGTGTGCTCACAGCGGATCAGCTCCTGCAGCCGGGGGTCAACGATCAGGTGCGGGGCCGAGGGGCGGTTGTGCTGGGCGCAGATCTAACCGCCGGACAGAAAGAGCTTGAAACGGCGCTGTTTCACCTCTGCAACACCGCTGCGCAGACCGGCGGAAGGCTGCTGATGACGGCGCGCCGTTCGCCATCGCAGTGGCCGCTGTGTCTGCCCGATCTCAAAAGCCGCATGCTGAGCTGCCAAACCGCGGCAATTGGACCTCCCGATGACAAATTTCTGGCCTTGCTGTTGACAAAACACCTGGCCGACCGGCAGATTTCGGTTGCCCCGGAAATTGTCGCCTATATCCTGCCGCGCATGGAGCGCACATTTGCGGCGGCCGAGGCGCTGGTGGCGGACTTGGACAGGCGTTCGCTCGTGGCCGGGCGCCGGATTTCCCGGGCAACAGCCGCGGCGTCGCTCAAGGCGACAGAACAAAGCACGCAAACCGGCTGTCATGAATGATACAGGTCAAATCGCCGCCCGTCGGACGGATGCGGACTATCTGAACGGCGGCTTTGCAGAACCGACCGACCTCCCCGCTGAAGATTTCACCGGGCCGAAATCTTATTTCAATCGCGAATTGTCGTGGCTGGCTTTCAATTGGCGGGTTCTTGAACAGGCCCAGAATCTGTCGGTGCCGCTGCTTGAAAGAGTGCGGTTTGTGGCCATCTCGGCCACCAATCTTGATGAGTTTTACACGGTTCGCGTGGCCGGTTTGCTGGAACTCGCCGCGTCCGGCGACCAGCCGGCCGCCGCTGACGGTCTGCTGCCGTCAGAGCAGCTGGCGGAAATCGGCAAAGAGACCCGCAAGCTTTTGACAGAACAGCAGCGGGTCTGGGAGTCGCTCAAGTCAGAACTTGAAGATCAGGGGATTTGTCTCTTGGACAGATCGGGGCTGACCAAAGGCGACCGGGAGTTTCTCGATGATGTGTTCATATACAGTGTTTTCCCGGTCTTGACCCCGCTTGCTATCGACCCGGCCCACCCGTTTCCTTTCATTCCGAACGCCGGTTTCGCGCTTGCGCTGTGGCTGACCAACGACAAGGACGGCCGCCCTTTGCGGGCGCTGCTGCCGATTCCGGAGCAGATCAACCGATTCACACGGCTGCCGGGCGGTGACGACGGTTCGGTCCGGTTCATTCCGCTCGAAGAGCTGTTGGTCGAAAAGATCGGGTTTATTTTCCCCGGTTACACTGTTGTTGAG
>JAAXHF010000184.1 GCA_012271025.1 Deltaproteobacteria bacterium
TTAAGAACACCAATTTGCATAAAAAAAGCCCTCTGGCAAGTTAAGTTCAGGAAAACTCTGAACAAGTCCATCCCGGATTTGTCAGAGTACGGAAAATAAAAATGCGATTTTTATTTTCCTCACACAACAATGACTTATTATCATTGTTGTGGCGATACATCCGTATATCGAGGAACCGCTGATTAACTCAGCGGTTCCGTCAGGTAATAAGGCGCCCGGTCTTATCCCCTCAGCATCCGCTATCCGGCGCCCCTTTGTGGTGTGTAATGGCCGGTCATAGCCGCCATTGCTAAAACGGCGCGCATACTAACACAAACACAAACGCAAAACTACCAGTAGTTTTCAGAGGGGTGTACGACAATTTTGTGACAAATCGGGATAATAGTGGTAAACAGGGACGGATTCCGGTAATATCTTTCATACTTATAATATGCCAGATATGGAGGACTCATTATGTCTCATACTGCCGACTACCACGACCTGCTGCAACGCCGGGCTGCCATCTGCCGGTCACTGGCCAACCTGGGCGAGTTGCGCCCGGGCTCGCTTAAATCCCGTTACCGGCAATGCGGCAAACCCAATTGCCACTGTGCGCAACCGGGGGACCCGGGCCATGGCCCGCACTGGTTCCTCTCGCGCGTGGTCAAGGGGAAGATGCACAGTCACGCCATCCCGGTCGCGGCCCTGGCGCGCACCCGGGCGCAACTCGCCGAATGCCAGCGTCTGCGGGCGCTGACGGCGGAGCTGATAGAGATCAGCGACCGGCTGTGCCAGGCACAACTGGCGGCCGGCAAGGCGGCGGCTAAAAAAAAACGCTCACGGTCTGACCGGCGCCGTGGACACGATACTCCGGGCTGAGGTTGACCGGTTGGTGGGCGAGGGGCCCGTTGAGGAGATGCATTTCGAGGCCATTGAGACGGCGGGCCGGCGTTTAGCCCTGGAGGTCATGGGACGGGCGCTTGCCCAGCGCCTGAATGCGGACCACAGCGATGCGCGGGCCGGGCATCCCTGTGACCACTGCGCGGCGCCGGCCCGTTATGCGGGGCGTCGCAAAAAGACGTTTGTCACGGCGCTGGGTCCCCTGGTATTGGAACGTGCCTGGTACCAGTGTGGCTGGTGCCGGGCGGGGTTTTGTCCCCGTGACCGGACCTTGGGGCTGGCGGGGACGTCGTTATCGCCGGCGGTGTTGCGCATGGTCGGCGTGAGCGCGGCCCGGGTCAGTTTTGCCGACAGCAGTCACTTGTTGCGTGAGCTGGCGGGATTGACGATTGATCCCAAGCAGGTGGAACGTCAGGCCGAGGCACTGGGGCGTGCCATTGCCGCCGATGAACACGGGGTGGTCGACCCTGAGCCGGTGCGGGCCCACACCCTGTACCTGGGTATGGACGGCACGGGGGTCCCGGTACGCAGGGTCGAGACCCGGGGGCGCCGGGGCAAACAACCGGACGGCTCGGCGAAGACCCGGGAAGCCAAGCTGGCGGTCGTGTGGGCCACCGCGGGCTATGACAAGGCGAAGTTGCCCCTGCGTGACCCGGACACGGTCAGCTACAACGCCGCCATCGAATCTGCCGCGACCCGTGATACCGACCCGGCCCTGTCGGCCTTCGCACAGCGGGTGATGCGGGAAACCGAACGGCGCGGGTTTGACCAGGCCCAACGTCGGGTGGTCCTCGGGGATGGCGCCGCGTGGATCTGGAACATGAGTGCAGAACTCTTTCCCGATGCCATACAGATTGTGGATATCTTCCATGCCAAGGGACATCTGTTTGAGGTGGCCAGGGCCATCTACGGCGCCGGCACGGACCTGGCTGAGCAGTGGGGGAAACAACGCCGGGACGAACTGGACCAGGGCCGTATTGATGACCTGCTTGCTGCCCTGGCAGAGCACCCTGCCTGCCCGGAAGCCGGCGCCTGCCGCAGTTATATCACGAACAACCGACAGCGCATGGATTATCCCCGCTTCCGGGCCTTGGGCC
>JAAXHF010000425.1 GCA_012271025.1 Deltaproteobacteria bacterium
GGCGTACACGATCCGTTTCCCGTCCGGCGACCAGAAATAGGCGACGAAAGGCTCTGTGACCAGGCGGCGGCTTTGGCCGCTGGCAATGTCGATGAGCCGCAGTTCTTCGAACACCGCTCCCCCCGGCAGTGAGGTCGTGGCCACCGCCACCAGCGTCTGGGTTGGAGACCAGCCGATAGCGATGCGTTGCGAGACGCTGGCAAACGGCTTGGGACTGCTGCCGTCGGCCGGAGCGATCATGAGCGAGACCGGCCGCTGTCGGCCGTCGCCGTAAGCCATCCACTGGCTGTCGAAAGACCACGACGGAGCGCCAAAAGACGCCGGGCTGTGGGACACGGTTTTGCGTTGGCCGCTCCCAATATCGAGCAGGCCGACCGCATGGCCGCTGGCCTGCTCAGTCTGGCCGCTCGGGCCGTGGTGGACCAGGAGTGCCGCCGCATCCGCGCGCCAGTCAAAATAGAACGGCGCGCCCCGGGCGATCATGGTGGGCGCCTGCCAGCCCACAGCGGGCCACAGATCCAGGGATAAGGTATCGGCCCGGTTGCGCAACACCGCCAGTTGGCGTCCGTTGGGAGCCCAGTAGGCATAGATGGGCCGCAGTCCGGGCTCGGTGTAGGCGTTAAGCACCCGTGAGCTGGGCACGTCGAAAATATACAGCTCTCCGGTCTGGCCGTGCTCGTCGAGGACGATCCGAAAACAGGCCAGCCGTTCTCCCCGGGGCGACCACAGCGGCCAGCTGTAAGCCGCCCGACTCGCCGGTCGGGACTGGGCAGGGGCGGCGGAGAAGGAAGACGGGACAGAGCCCGAGACGGGCTGCAACAGCTCGCCGGAGGCCAGCTGACGGCGGTCGGTGCCGTCCGGCCTGATCGTATACAGGTCTCCAGTATGATGGATGTAGGCAATCCGGCCCGGCTCGGCTGTGGCGTGTCTACCTGGCACGGACAGCAGGGCGACGAAGAGGGCGAGACAAAGACCCAGGCGAGATGTCGGATGATCTGGCATGCAAACCCTCCCTGTCAGGCTCCAATCCGGCCCCAGGCTAGCAAAGTTATGGCCGGCGAGGAACCGCAGGACGGAGCGCGGGGTGGCGATTGACAGGCCCAGTCTCAGTCTCTATGATCGCCGGGTGAAACGCAGAGAGAGGAAGGACTCCCTCTCTTTTTTTGTCGTCTCCTGACCGAGCGGTTAGTAGCAGCAGCATGAAATCCGGGGGGAGAGCAGGCTGCTGTCTCCCGTCGTGTTGGGAAGGAACAGGCGGCTCAAAAAACGACCCACAACGGTTGCCTCAAAAACGCCGGAGAATGGTTTTGGGGTGAGCGCGACTGATAGCGTATGGAGAGGTGTTGCATGATTATTCGGTCCAAGACAATCCAGCTTGACACCCAAACCCAGGTCCAGCTGTTCGATCTGACCCAACAGGTCAAGGAGTTTGTGACTGAGAGTGGGGTGAGCAATGGTATGGGGGTGGTGTCAACCCTGCACACCACGACCGGTGTCTTTTATACCGAGACCCAGG
>JAAXHF010000513.1 GCA_012271025.1 Deltaproteobacteria bacterium
TCCCCGGCCTGATTTCACGATTCTCACCTTCCCGGGGGTGCCTGCGGAAATGCGGGCGATGTGGATGCAAACGGCCGCCCCGTGGCTTCAAGCCAATGGTGGGGCTTCCGGTGTATTCGTGAGCCGTCAGCTCCGCTTCAGCGGCATTGGCGAATCCGATCTGGCTGAGCGCGTTGCCGACTTATTGGAGTCGACCAACCCAACGGTGGCTCCCTATGCCTCCCTCGGCGATGTGAAATTGCGGCTCACGGCCTGTGCGTCCAGTGCCGATACCGCCGCAGAGCTGTTGGTGCCGCTGGAGGCTGAGCTGCGTCGTCGCACGGGCAATCACTGCTACGGCGTCGATGCGGACAGCCTGGCGTCGGTGGTGATCGACCTGCTCAAGCAACGGCACCAGACGCTGGCGGTAGCGGAGTCCTGCACCGGTGGTGGATTGGCGGCCGCTCTGACGGCTGTTCCAGGTTCTTCGTCGGTTTTTCAGGGTGGCGTCGGCGCTTACAGCAATGCAGTGAAACAGGCTGTGCTTGGGGTGTCTCCGGATCTGCTCACTGCCCATGGCGCTGTTTCCCAGCCTGTGGTCGAGGCGATGGCGCGGGCAGCCCGGAAGAACCTCAATTGCGATTGGGCGCTTGCTGTAAGCGGCATCGCCGGCCCTGGCGGTGGCAGTGCTGAGAAGCCGGTGGGTCTGGTGCACCTGGCCTTGGCTGGTCCCGATGGCTGTGAGGCCTGGGTGCAGCATTTCGGTGAGCGGCGGGGTCGGGAGGCCATTCAGAGGATGAGCGTGATCCGCGGCTTGGACCGTCTGCGCCTTCGCTTGCTCGCTCAGGTTTAGGGTCGACGGTTCTTGCGGCTGAACTGTTGAGTTCCGGCACCCTCTACGACAAGGTGTGGGATCTGCATCGGGTGGCGGAGCTCCCCGGCGGATCCACCCAACTGTTTGTCGGTCTGCATCTGATCCATGAGGTCACCAGTCCTCAGGCCTTCTCGGCGTTGAAGGACAAGGGGCTGACGGTGCGCTGTCCTGAGCGCACGGTGGCCACGGTGGACCACATCGTGCCGACCGACCGCCAGGT
>JAAXHF010000631.1 GCA_012271025.1 Deltaproteobacteria bacterium
GATGACGATTCCGTGACCGCCGCAGAAAGCAACACCCGCCTTCCCGATTTGCGTGAAGGGGACCGTGTCGCCTGCACCGGCGTCAAACCGCACCAGCATTTCACCAAACCGCCGCCGCGGTATACTGAAGCCGGTCTGGTGAAGAGAATGGTTGAGCTGGGAATCGGCCGCCCTTCCACTTACTCGTCGATTGTTTCGACCATCCAGGACCGCGGTTATGTGTCCAGGAAATCCGGGGGGCTTGTGCCCGAGCCGAACGGCCGGCTGCTGACAATGTTTCTGAAACTCTATTTTCAGAAATATGTGGAGTTTGAGTTCACCGCCGGTTTGGAGGAAGAGCTGGACGACGTCTCCGGCGGCCGCAAAGACCGCCGTGAGGTGCTGGACCGTTTCTGGCATGAATTTGCGGCAGCCGTTGCCAGCGCGTCGGAACTGCGCATCGGCGACGTGCTGAACCGTCTGTCAGATGCGATCGCGCCGACGCTCCTGCCCGCCAAGCAGGATGGCGCCGATTTCAGGCTGTGTCCGCGCTGCGGCCACGGCCGCCTGAACCTGCGGGCCTGGCGAAACAACGCATTCATGAGATGCTCAGCTTACCCCGAGTGCCGATTCCAGCTTTCACTCGACGGCGAGGAGATGCGTTCAGGACCATCGCCGCTTGGCACCGATCCTGAGACCGGGCTTGTGGTCACGCTGAACAGCGGCCGCTTCGGACCATACCTGCAGCTCGGGCCGTCTGAGCGGGGGCAGGAAAAGCCAAAGCGGGTCACAGTGCCAAAGGAAATTGAACCTGAAACTGTAAATCTGGAAACGGCGCTGGCCCTCCTGTCGCTGCCCCGGAACGTAGGCCCCCACCCGGATGACGGTGAGCCGGTCGAGGCTGGGATCGGGCGTTATGGACCGTTTGTCAGGCATGGGAAAAAATATGTTAATCTGGCAAGCACCGCCGAGGCGCTGGAGATCGGAATGAACCGCGCCGTGGATCTGTTGTCGCAGGGTCTATCGCGGGGCAGAGCGTCTTCC
>JAAXHF010000200.1 GCA_012271025.1 Deltaproteobacteria bacterium
GCGCAATCCCCACCCCGAACAGCATCGAGAATACGGCTCGCATGACGCCCTCAACCAGCAGGTCGACGACGAAGAAAACGCCGAAATCGGCGCCGCTGAGCGCGCCGTCTACGGATGGATCGAAGTAGGCCCGCGACGGCAGCCCGAAGGCCAGAATGTTCATGAGCAGAATGCCGAGGAGGGCGAAGCCTCGGATAGTGTCGAGGGCTTGAATGCGTTCGGAGGGAACGGTCGGGGCGGAGTGTGGCACGGGTCCGATCCAAATTGTCTTGTGTGGGAGGCAAAGATATAACGGTCAGGCGCTCGGCGGACAAGGCAGAGGGACGTTGCGCTGATTTGCCGATGTATGACAAGAAGAGGCAAGAAGGAGGGTGCCAGGTGAGACAGAGACGATGGACTGAACACCGGCTGCGCCACGCGCTCGGCGTGTGCGGCCTTGGGTTGCTTTTGAGTGTGGCCACGGCCTGGGCTGCCGCCCCTGTGAATGAGGTGGATGGCGAGGCCATTTACCGCGAACACTGCGCCACCTGTCATGCCACGGCGACCCGCGCGCCAAAGTTCGAGGTGATGCGCAGGCTGCCGGCCGCGTTTGTGCTGCGCTCAATGGAACTGGGCAAAATGCGCTTCCAGGGCATGATGCGAACCGGCGCCGAGCGGCGGGCGGTGTCCGAGTATATCACCGGCAAGTCGCTCCCGGCCGTGACCGAGAAAGACCCGACGGTGGCCGGCTTTTGCAGCGATGCGCCGGGCGAGTTCCCGGCCGCGCATGCCTCGGCCGCGTGGAACGGCTGGGGCGTGGATGAGACCAACAGCCGCTTCCAGCCGTCCGAGGCTGCCGGCCTGAGCGCCGAACAGGTGGCCACACTCAAGGTCAAATGGGTGTTCGGCCTGCCCATGGACTACCAGACCTCACAGCCGACGGTTGTTGGCGGGCGGGTCTTTGTCGGCAGCCTGGGCGGCCACGTGTACTCGATTGACGCCAAGACCGGCTGCCTGTACTGGGCCAAAAAACCCAGGGCCGGCGTCCGGGCGTCGGTCGTCATCGGCCGGCTGCCCGACACCGAGCCGCCCCGTTACGCCGCGTATTTTGGCGATATTGAGGCCAATATGTACGCGGTCGATGCCCGGACCGGCGAGGAACTGTGGCAGACCAGGGTTGACGAGCATCGCCTGGCCCGGATTACCGGAACGCCGACCCTGCACGCCAACCGGCTGTACGTACCGGTCACGGCCCTGGAAGAGGTGGCCGGCTCGGACCCGAGCTATGAGTGCTGCACCTTTCGCGGCCCGATTGTTGCCCTGGATGCCGGCAGCGGGCAACAGATCTGGAAAGCGTATACGATCCCGGACGAGCCCAGACCGGTGCGCAAAAACGCCAAGGGGGTCCAGCTGTGGGGGCCGTCGGGCGCCTCGGTGTGGTCGGCCCCGACCCTGGATCTGAAAAAGAACGTCATGTATGTGGCGACCGGGGATAACTATTCCGATCCGCCCTCGCTGACCAGCGATGCCCTGGTCGCCTTTGATCTGGAAACCGGCGAGATGCTGTGGTCGCAGCAGTTTACGCCGAACGACGCCTGGAATATCGGCTGTGAGTCGGACGACCAGACCAACTGCCCCGAGGCCCGAGGGCCGGATCTGGATTTTGGCTCGTCGTCGATTCTGCGCGAGCTGCCGGACGGCAGGCGGATACTGGTGGCCGGCCAGAAGTCGGGCGTGCTGCACGCCGTCGACCCGGACAATAACGGCGCCATTCTTTGGCAGGCGCGGGTCGGCAAGGGCGGCCTGGCCGGCGG
>JAAXHF010000201.1 GCA_012271025.1 Deltaproteobacteria bacterium
TGGATTGGGATTGAACCGCAGTTCCCCACGGGACGAGGTCATCTGGGCATCCATCTCGACCCCAGTGCCAACCGCAATGCCAACAGCGGCACGCTCGGCTGTGTGGGCTTGATTCGCTGGGACGACATGCAGACCCTGGCGGGTTTGGTGCAGCGCCGTAACGTCCGATTATTGGTGGTCAGCGAGTGAATGTTCTCCGATTGGGGCTTCAGTTGGGGCGGCTGGTTGGACAACCGCCGGGGTGAGTGGTGGCTGCTGGCCCAGCTGCTGCTGATCACGGCCCATCTGCTGCCGGTCTGGCCAGCTCCCGCCAGCTTCGGTGTGGCGATTTGGCCCAAACCCCTGTTCGGGCTGGGCCTGCTGCTGTTGGCTTTTGGCCTGTTTCGGGCCCTTGAGGCGTTTCGCTGTCTCGGGGCCAGCCTTTCGCCGCTGCCAGCGCCCAAGCCGGCGAATCAGTTGATCGCCACAGGCTCCTATGCCATCTGCCGGCATCCCTTGTACCGGGCGGTCTTGCTGTGTTCCGCAGGAGTGGTGCTGGCCACAGGCAGCCCGCTGCATCTGCTGTTGTTGGTCAGCCTGGCGGCTGTGCTGCGGGGCAAAGCCCGCTTCGAGGAGCAGGGGTTGCGGGCGCTGCATCCGGATTACTTCCAATACGCCGCAGTCACCCCGGCGATTGTGGGCTGGGTTCCTGGCTTGGACTGGCGCTGATCGCCTGGCTCAGGCGGCGACCGTGCTGGTTTGCATCAGGTCGGCATAGAGCTGTTCGAGGGCGTCGATGTTGCTGGAAATCGTGTAGCGCTCCAAGGCGCGGAGGCGGGCTTTGCGGCCCAGTTCCGCGGTCAGCACCGGCTGGTCCCTGAGCACCGGCAGCAGCGTGCGCAACTGGGTGGTGACGCCCTGGGTGCTCAGCACGATTCCCGCCCCTTGCTCCAGCACCTCGCCATCGGCACCGGCATCGGTGGCCACGCAGGCTGTTCCGCTGGCCATCGCTTCTAGCAGGGCCAGCGACAGGCCCTCCACAAGGCTCGGCAGGATGAAGACCTCAGCGCACTGGAGCAGTGCAACCCGGGTGTCTAGGTCTGGTTCGTGGCCCCACCAGAGGATCCGATCGTCGTTGAACTGGTTCATCAGGCTGTTGCGCAGCGGCCCGTCGCCGACGATCACCAACCGGCAGCCCTCCGGTGAAACCAGCCGCCAGGCCCGCAGCAGGGCTTCAACGTTCTTCTCCGTTGCCAGGCGTCCCATGTAGAGGAAAATCCGTTCTCGCCCCAGCCGTTGCCGCACCTGCTGATGCATCAGCGAAAG
>JAAXHF010000443.1 GCA_012271025.1 Deltaproteobacteria bacterium
ACCATAAACTGCGCCCCGAATAGGCCCAGGCTGTTGGCGAACGAACTCGTGCAGGTCAAGGCGAATGATGAGGAGCGAAACAGGCGCAAATTGACGACCGGGTACGTGACGACCAGCTCCCAGGCGATAAATGCAATCCCGCCGATGAGGGCCCCCAGGCTCAAAAGAATTAACGTCGACCCGGCGGTTTCGCTATTTCGCCCAAAACTAATAGCCAGCAAAAGAGGAATGAGAAAGGCGCCGAGGCACAAGAGGCCGACGTAGTCGACCCGTGCATCCCGGGGCGCTTCCTCTTGTTGCGGCAGCAACAGGGCCCCGAGCACCACCGAGAGTACCCCCGTAGGAATGCCAAGAAAGAAGATCATGCGCCACGAAATCTGCTCTAGGAGGTAGCCGCCGAGGGTGTAAAAAATGATTTGCCCAACAGCCCAGCCCACAGAGCGTAGTCCCAGGGCGAGCCCGCGTTGCTGGGGCGGAAATGTCTGCACCAACATCACGGCGGTGAGCCCCTCCATTGTCCCCATGATCAGACCCTGAAGCGCCCGGATGATGATGAGCATGGTCAAGTTGGTGGCGAGCCCGCAGCCGAGCGAGGTCAAGACGAAACCGGTCATGATCGCGACGAACAAGTTGCGATTGCCCATGCGGCCCCCGAGCCAGCCGAGAAGGGGAATGGTGAGGGTGCGGGTGAGCAAATAGCCCGTAGCGACCCACTGTGTCGTGGCCAGGTCGCTGCCAAACGCCGACATCAAGCGTGGAATGGCGATATTGATGCTCGTGCCGGAAAAGATCTGAGTCGCCCCAGCGAGTAAGATGGTGCCGGCCACCAGCCATTTATAGGAAGGTTTATCCGTATCCAGCCGCAAGAGGGTAGGGGGGAGACTGGGTCGAGACTCCGGTGACGTCATAGGCCCTAGCGTCCGCCGCTGACTTCTAAGACGGTCCCCGACACGAAACTGGCCGCCTCAGAGGCGAGAAACAGCACCGCCGCCGCCACCTCCTCAGGCCGGCCGGGTCGGCCCAGGGGGACTGCGGTGCTCATGGCGGTTTGTTCCGCTTCCGACAGGTCGGCAAAGCGCTGCGCTACCCGGGCGTCGGGGGGCGTTAAAATAAAACCCGGCATGACGGCGTTGACGCGTACTCCCGATGGCCCGACGTCTTTGGCGAGCTGCGAGGAGAAGCCGACAATGCCGGCTTTGGCACCGGCGTAAGGAAGTCGGGCGGCCGAGGTCCCACGCGCCCCGAAGG
>JAAXHF010000440.1 GCA_012271025.1 Deltaproteobacteria bacterium
GTATGGCCCTTGCCGGTCACGTCGTCGGCCAGAAAGGCTTGGCCGGCCTGCCACTGCCGGGTCTGCTGATCGGTCGTACCGACTTCCAGCGTCCCCGACAGCACGACGACAATCTGGCGCTGGGGCGCGTTATGCCAGGTTTGGGACATGCCGGCCGGCAGTTCCACAAAGCGCACCGACGGTGAGACGTAGGCGTTGGACAGCATCAGGGTGTGGCCGTCGGCGTCCTGTTGCGGAGTGGTGATCGGAATGTCGATGTCCATGAAGCGCGAACCGCCGTCCTCGGTAGCGTAAAAACGGGTGATCTTCATCGTTCCCCTCCTGGTGTTAGTCGGGCTGAATCGGGTACAGCTTCAGGGCGTTGTCCCACATGATTTTCTTTTTGCTGTCGTCCGATACGCCCTCAAGGGCCATGAGTTCTTTCACCGCCCAGGCGTATTGGCGGCCTTCGGGATGACCGAAGTCGGTGGCGGTCACGATATTGTCATCGCCCAGCAGGTCAATCGTCTGTTTGATGCCCGGGTCGTCCGGGTCGGCCGAGATGTAGCACTGGCGCTGGAAGTACTCAATTGGATGCTTGCTCAGGCCGGGAATCTCCAGGCCGCGAAAGCCGCCCTGGACGCTGGCGCCGAGCCGGTCGAGCCAGAACGGCACCCAGCCCGCGCCGGATTCCAGGTGGACCACCCGCAGGCTTGGATGGCGTTCCAGCACGCCGCCCATGATGAGCGAGGTGCAGGCCAGCATATTGCCGATGGTGAAGGCGACGGTCGTCTGAGCCGAGCGCAGGCGCGGAATATAGTGGTACAACATGTCGTCGGCTGCGGTGCCGGTGCCGGTGTGGACGGCCAGCGGCACGTCGAGGTCTTCGAGGGCGTTCCACAGCGGCTCGTAGAACTCGTCGTACAGCCGGTGCTGGCCGACCGGCACCGGGTTGATGTGAATGGCCTTGAAGCCGAGGTCCGTGACGCACCGGCGCGCCTCGCGCGCCGCCGCCTCGGCGTCGCGCAGGTCTACCGAGCCGGCCCCGAAGACCCGGCCGCCGGCCGCCGAGCAGAAGTCGTACAGCCAGTCGTTATACGC
>JAAXHF010000089.1 GCA_012271025.1 Deltaproteobacteria bacterium
AGGGCGAACGAGATCCTGGACGGCCTGGGGCTGACGGAGAGAGACTCAGAAGGGTTCAGGCTCAGGTCCGACGGCTCCGGCGAAAGGCTCAGCTTCCTGAACCTGGCAGAGCTGAACAACGGCGACAAGGCAGCCGAGCTTATGGCCGATTACTTTGCCCAGGTTGGGATCGAAATGCCCGCAAAGCCGATGAACGCCCCGTGGACCCTGACGTATCCCGGCAAGGAGGCCATATCCACGCTGCGGGTCGTCGGCAACTACGGAGCGAACCCATGGTTCTCCAGCTGGACCCGGTGCTGCGCGACAGGGGCGGGCCCGGCGTTCGTGCCCGACATCGGCGATCTGCCGCGCAGCATGAAGCGCGGGCCCAACGGGGCAGTCCCCATGGAAGGCGGCTACCAGCCCCGCTGCGACTGCGAGCAGAGCACAGTCTGGGAGCCCAAGGCGCCGGCCAGCACCTACCCGGCTGACCCAACGGGCACAATCGACTGGCTGAACCAGAGCTGGCACAAGGGCAAGGGCTTCGAGCGGCTCTCACCTGACAGGGTCGAGATCGGCAAGGAGGTCTTCCGCCTGCACGCCGAGGAGAAGTACTACAACATCCTGATCGCCCACTCAGGCTTCTGGCGCGGCACGATTATCAACAGGAACAACTTCCTGAACGCACCGGAGACCCACGTGGCCGACGTGGTGGGGTGGTACGGCGAGCTCTACTACTTCGCCGACGGCAGGGACAACATCCGCAACTAGCCTAAGCGGTCAGCACCCGGCGCTAAAGCGAGAGCACGGCCTCCCGGTTGAGTCCGGGGGCCGTGCTTCGCTTTGACCGGCGATTTCGCTCACGCCTACAATGATATGGCTGTTCGATACATGGGTGGACCGCCAGTGCAACCAATTCAGCTCGATGCGCCTACAGCCGCAATCGAGACCCACGGCTGCAAGCTCAACCAGGCAGACTCGACCGGCCTCACGGCGGACTTCCTCCGCCACGGCTTCCGGGTAGTTGGCCTGGGCGAAGGTGCGGACGTCTACGTTGTAAACACCTGCACGGTCACACAT
>JAAXHF010000683.1 GCA_012271025.1 Deltaproteobacteria bacterium
ATCCTGCGCTACGCTCAGGTCCGACCGGCGTGCAGCCTCGAACAGCTGACCGCCGCCCTGACCGAGCAGTTTTCGGCTGAGGAAGTCGCCGAAACGGTCCACGAGTTTGTTCGCCTGCACATTTTTGAGACCGATGCGCCCGACCCCGCGGTGTCGATTCCCGAGCTGGATGTGACGCAGTTCCCGGTCAGTTCGGTGGTCGTCAACGTGGCCAACAAGTGCAACCTGCACTGCACCTACTGTTACGAGCCGGACGAGGCCAAATACGGCCCGACGCCGGTCCAGATGGACTGGCCGACGGCCCAGGCCAGCGTTGATTTTCTGTTCCAGAAGTCGGGCCAGAGCCGAGAGGTCAACCTGATTTTTTTTGGCGGTGAGGCATTGTTGAACTTCAAGCTGATGCGCCAGGTGGTGGCCTATGCCGAGCAGAAGGCCCAGACCGAGGACAAGGTGGTCGATTTTTCGATTACCACCAACGGCACCCTGCTGACCGATGGCGTCATTGACTTCTTCCAGGAACACCGCTTTGGCGTCACCATCAGTATTGACGGTCCGCCCGATTTGCACGACAAGCGACGCTCGTTTCTGACCCCCGGGGGACAGCGTAAAGGCTCCTACCAGGTGCTGGCGCCCCGTTTGGAACGTCTGTTCGCACGCTATACCGCCCGCCCGGTGGTCGCCCGCGTCACCGTGACCAAAGACGCCATCGACATCATGCGGACCTACGAGCACCTGACCGGGCTGGGCTTTTTTGAGGTCGGGTTTTCCCCGGTCACGGCCACAAACGGGACGGACTACGGCCTGGAACCGGCCGACCTGCACGAGGTCCTGGCCGGTTTTCGACAGCTCGGCAGCCTGTACGTCGAGCGCGCCGTCGCGGGCCGTTACACCGGCTTCTCCAACCTGAGCACCCTGTTGACCGACATCCATGTCGGCACCAACAAGTTTTTCCCGTGCGGCGCCGGGCTGGGCCTGCTGGATGTGGACGGCAACGGAGACGTGTATCTGTGCCACCGTTTCCCCGGCAGCGAGGAGCACCACTACGGCAACGTCAAAGACGGGCTGGACTACGACCGGCTGAACGCGTTTGTCAACAAGGCCCACCTGGGCAACAAAACGGTGTGTCAGACCTGCTGGGTACGCGGGCTGTGCGGGGGCGGGTGTTATCACGAGGCCATGACCCAGTTCGGCGACGCCCTCCATCCCAACCTGCACTACTGCGACTTTCTGAGAGCCTGGACAGAGTACGGCATCGGGGTCTATATGGAGCTGCAGCGCAAAACGCCCGGCTTTGTCGAGCAGTACGTATTGCGGGGCAGGGGCGACGCCCCCAAGGAACTGACCTGAAGAACACGCTGAACGGAAAACGCGGTCGAGGACAAGGAGGCGCTGATGAAACACCTCAAGCCACGTAACCACAAGGCCGAACAGGTTGAGGCCAGCCAGACCCGGGATCAGACCCAGGACCAGGACGATGTGGTGGGCATGAACCAGCCGGTCGGCTGCACCACGATCTTCAACCCCGGCTGGGAGGC
>JAAXHF010000672.1 GCA_012271025.1 Deltaproteobacteria bacterium
CAGATGTACGGCGACGTGGTGCTGGGTCTCAAACCCGAAACCCAGACTGCGGTCGATCCCTTCGAGCAGCTGCTGGAGCAGAAAAAAGCCGACAAAGGGGTGGACAACGATACGGACCTCGACGCCCAGGATCTCCAGGAGCTTGTCAGTGCGTTCAAGAATCTGATCCGCGAGCGGCTCGACGTCACCTTTCCCGAAGATCCGCACGACCAGCTGTGGGGCGCGATCGGGGCGGTGTTCGGCTCGTGGAACAATCCCCGGGCGGTGACGTATCGCCGGATCGAGAATATTCCCAGCGAGTGGGGCACGGCCGTCACCGTCCAGGCCATGGTCTTTGGCAATCTGGGCGAGGACTGCGCCACCGGAGTCGCCTTTACCCGGGATTTATCGACCGGCAAAAACGAACTGAACGGCGATTTTCTGCTCAACGCCCAGGGCGAAGACGTGGTCGCCGGTATCCGCACCCCGCAGCAAATCACCCTGACCGCGTCACGCCAGCGCGCCCAACGCGAGGGCCGTTCCGAAGAGGACCGCAAGGCCGCCTATCCGTCGCTCGAAGAGCAGATGCCGGAGTGTTTCTCCCAGCTCCGGGAGGTGGCCGGGGTGCTCGAAACCCACTACACCGACGCCCAGGATATCGAGTTCACCGCAGAGCGCGGCAGGCTGTGGCTGCTGCAAACGCGGGCCGGCAAACGGACGGCCGCAGCGGCGGTGCAAATTGCGGCCGACATGGTCTATGAGGGACGGATAGACGAGGCTACCGCGATTCTGCGCGTCGCCCCGACCCAGCTCGACCAGCTGCTCCATCCGACCCTGGCTGCGGATGCGCCCAGGAAGCTGCTGGCCCGGGGGCTACCGGCCTCGCCCGGCGCGGTCAGCGGCGAGGTGGTGTTTTCCGCCGAAGACGCCGAAGCGGCCGCCCGAGCCAGTCGCAAAACGATCCTGGTCCGGCTGGAAACCTCGCCCGAAGACATCAACGGCATGCACGCCGCCGAGGGCATTCTGACCGCCCGTGGCGGCGCCAGTTCGCACGCTGCCCTGGTCAGCCGTGGC
>JAAXHF010000270.1 GCA_012271025.1 Deltaproteobacteria bacterium
GTGCGCTACCGTGTCGGCGACTCCGGGCGGGCGCTGGATCTGTTGTCGGGTTCCGACTACGCCGCGACCGCCACCGGCGACGGCGAATTGGTCGTCCAGATCGAGCCCGAGGACGCCGGCAAGGTAAACCAGTTGCTCGTGCAGGGCGGGATCGAGGCCGACGCCATTGCGACGGTGAGCATCGACCTGGAAACGTTTTTCCTGGACAAGGTCAAGGCCGGGGAAGCGTCATGAAACAGCTGGTGGCGGCCGAATTCCAAAAGATCCTGGGCCGGCGGATGACCTGGATCCTGCTTATCCTGCTGCAGCTGGTCGGGCCGGTCACGATCCTGCTTTTCAAGCTGATATCACAGGTCCAGCTCGACGACGTCGGGCTGACCGAGGCGCTGGGTTCGCTGATCGGATTCCCCAACGGCTATCTGGCGGTGTTGGCGCTGAACGTCGAATTCGGGTCGCTGCTGGTAGTCGTCTTCGCCGCATTCTTTGTCGGTTCGGAGTTCGGTTGGGGTACGATCCGCCAGCTTTTTGCGCGCGGCCCCCAGCGGCACGAGGTGATCCTGGCCAAGCTGCTGGCGCTTATAGGCTCCGTGGCCGCGGCCGTCACTCTGACGATGCTCGTCTCGGGCGTGGTGATGTGGGTGGCCGATCTTGCTTTTGGCACCATCGCGGTCGCCCCGCCGAACTATTTCGGCCTGGACCTACTAGACCGCTACCTGGGGACGATAGGCTTGCTGCTCTTCTACGGAACGGTGGCCTTCGCCGTGGCGATTTTGACGCGGTCGGCGGCTGCCGGAATGGCGATCCCGCTGGTTTTTGCTTTCTTCACGCCCTTCATTACCGAGATCGCCTCCGCGGTCGGAGACGGTTTCTGGGACGAGCTGCCAAACTATCTGCCGCACCGCCTCGAGCCCACCGCCTACGGCCAGGAAACCCTGATGGCGGTTTTTTCGGGGCTGTCTGCAGAAGGAGATTTTTCGGTCCAGTACGAGGGGCCCACGCGGGCCGAGTCGATCGGGTTGCTGTCTCTCTACGCGCTGGCGCTGCTGGGGCTCGGCTTCCTGGCTACCGCGC
>JAAXHF010000500.1 GCA_012271025.1 Deltaproteobacteria bacterium
CGACCGCATCGCCATCATGCGCGACGGGGAGATTATTCAGGAAGGCTCGCCGGAGGAGATTGTCACGTTGCCGAGCGATGACTACGTGACCGAGTTTGTCCAGGACGTGTCCAGGTCCAAGGTCATTCAGGCGCAGGCCATCATGCAGGAACCGAGCCTGGTGGTGTATGAACGGCAAGGCCCCCGCGTGGCGCTACACACCATGCAGAGTCACGGCGTTGGCGCGGCGTTCCTGATCGGGCGCGACTTCACCCTGCGGGGCATCCTCACGCAGGACCTGGCCGCGGCCCTCTCCTCCCAGCACCAGGAGTCGCTGGAAGACGCACCGATCACTCCGGCGATGACCACAACCCCCGAAACCTATATCGAGGAGATTATCCCGCTCGCGGCGCAGACCGAATATCCGATTGCGGTGGTTGCCGAGAACGGGGGCCTGTTGGGCGAGATTCGCCGGGGGGTCCTGCTGACCGGTCTGTCGGCAGGCAGTGAGGAGGGCTAACATGGCGCAGGCCGAAAACGCGCAATCCGATACGGCACCCCCCTCGCCGCGCACTATGCTCGGCACCGACCGGCCGCTCTACCGTTGGCTGGCCGGGTTGGCGGTAGTGGTCATTGTGCTACTGGCCAGCCTATTGCTGTGGGGCACGGCGATGGAGTTTCCCACCACCGTGTCCAGCTCGACAGTCCAAACCTCCGGTGGTGGCACCGTTACGCTGGAGAAAACGATCCGCGAGGTCACGGGTAGCACCATTGACGACGCGGTCGGGTGGGTCACGAAAGAGGGAAGCTGGCTATTCGAAAGCCTGAGTACGGCCGTGACCTATGCGCTGGTATACATCGAGAACGTCCTGAAATGGGTGCCCTGGCCCGCTATCGTGGTCGGGCTGGCGTTGCTTTCGTTTGCGGTGGGGCGCTGGCAGCTGCTGGCCTTCACCTCCTTTGCGCTACTCTTCGTCGGCTTCATGGACCTGTGGGAAAACACCATAGATACGATTGCGCTCATGGTGGTGGCGGTGACGATCTCGGTGCTGATCGGCCTGCCTCTGGGTGTGTTAGCCGCCCGCAGCCAACTGGCCGACAACCTGATGCGCCCGCTCCTGGACGGGATGCAAACCATGCCCAGTTTTGTCTACCTGCTGCCGGGTATTCTGTTCTTCGGCTTGGGGAAACCGGCCGGCATCTTCGCCACCATCATTTACGCGGTTCCGCCGGTGATCCGGCTGACCAACCTGGGGATTCGGCAGGTGCCCACCGAAACGGTCGAAGCCGCCCGCTCGTTCGGCGCATCATCCCGGCAGATACTCACCACCGTCCAGATCCCGATGGCCTTGCCCACCATCATGGCCGGCATCAACCAGACGACGCTGATGGCGCTGGCCATGGTGACTATCGCCAGCATGGTGGCCGCCGGCGGTCTGGGCGATAACGTGCTGCGGGCGCTGCAAAAGAAC
>JAAXHF010000714.1 GCA_012271025.1 Deltaproteobacteria bacterium
CCTGTGTTTGTGCTTGTTTTCAGCTATGACGGCGGCCGGGGCTGTTTCACCCTGAGCGGGGCACCCGTGGTCTGGCTTGCCGGGGCCTGGGTGAGCGCCGACCCTGTTGTGGTCACGTTGCCCGGCGGGGCAACCGCCGTCCCAGGCGGCCGACTGACCGCCGGCGGTTACGCGCCGATCAACACGATCACTAGGAGGGTTTGGCGTTATTCGGTGGGTGGGCTGGTTTGTGGTCCCAGCGGTGTCCTGTTTGCCGTGCGGAGGCCGGTCTGTACCAGAGCCAGCCCTTCCAGTCCTGTCCTGTTGACACGCTCCAGTTCGGTCGGTTTTGGGCACGCGGACGAAGCCAAGCTTTGGGGTTGTCTTGCGGCTGTCGATCCCTTGAGCTGGTCTTGACGGGCTAAAGGGCTGAGCCGGGCTGGATACATTCGTTTCCTAAGCAGATCACTGGTCGTTAGATTGCGGTATGGCGACTGGCTACGATGAGCCGGCTGATCTGTGGTATAGGAACGGCGGCGAGCCTAAGACGCTGCCCAGCTGGGCGCAGTGGATGATCGGTATTGGGCGGCTTGCTGCCGAACCGACTGGTTCGCGGGAGCGCTGCTCCGTCGCGGTTGCTGTTCCGTGTCGCGCCTATGTAGCCGTGATGGCTGCTATCGGTTGCGTCCGCTCGATGAAGGAGCCTTCAGGGCAGCTGGTCGATCCCAGTGACGCTGCGGCGTTGGCTGCGCACTTCGAGAGCCTGTGCCGATTGGGGCCCGGCTCGACCGTCACCGTTGGCGGAGCGGTTCGGCGTATCGGCCGTGTTGTAGGGATTGAGCACTTCAACGGTGAGCAGCACGTCGTTGTTGAGCAGGATCCGGGCACGCGCCAGGCTTGTCTGCGAAAGTTCCCTGAGCGAGCAGCTCGCTTGTTGATTCCGCGCGGCCTTGGGCTGAGGGCTCTGATCGTCGGCCCCCTTGCGCTTCTCGAGCAGGAGATCACTTGTGGCGACGTGGCGACCTCAGACGGTCGGCCGCTCCAGGAGATCCTGCGTGTTCGCCGGTTTCTCGGGAGAAGCCCGAAGGGCGTTCGATGTGGCCTCGCTGGGGCCGGCGCAGAGCTGCACTCCGAATTGACAGATGCTCAGCCGGCGGTCGTGGTCTTCGATGGCGCCCAGGGCTTCCGTCGTTGGAAAGAGGCGTGGCGGAGCTCCGCTTGGGTGGTGGTCCTGGATCGGACATCAACGCAGTTCGAGGAGGGGGTGGCCCTTGTCGAGGAGGAGTTTTTCCGGCGGGTCAACGACGCAGATCTCGTCGGCGGCCTGGATGTGCCGCCGGCGATCGGGGTCATCGGGTTCCGAAGG
>JAAXHF010000417.1 GCA_012271025.1 Deltaproteobacteria bacterium
CCTCCGTAGTACCGTACCGGTATGGTACCGGTGTGGTACCGTACCGGTACACTTGTCCGGCAGGAGCTACTAGTTTGCGCAGGAGACACATGAGCTGCGGCGAAGGAGCTGGCCAGTCTGGTGCGGCTGGGGAAAGCCGCCTCGTTGGGTGTGCGCATGACCGAGAGTGAGCCCTTGATTCAGAATCAGCACCGAACCGGCTGTCAGGGTTGGCTGCTGCTTGCGGCTGCTCTGATGGTGTGTCTGCTCGCTGCTTTTCCGGCCGCAGCCCATGGGGCTCACGCGACTGGGGAGCAGCCCGGGCTGGGGTCTGAAGGGATTGGCTGCACAGTTGTTGGCACCGAAGGCGATGACACGCTGTTCGGCACCGAGGGTGACGATGTGA
The DNA here is from genome assembly GCA_012271025.1 of Deltaproteobacteria bacterium. The sequence continues at coordinate 386 of JAAXHF010000417.1, forward strand.
TCTGCGGCTTCGGCGGCGACGACGTCATCCACGGCCGTGGCGGCAATGACGTCATCCGCGGCGGCGGCGGCGGCGACATCCTCCGCGGCGGTGCCGGCGACGACACCATCTACGGTGGCCAAGGCCGCGACCTCATCCGTGGCGGCGCCGGGGACGACATCCTCCGCGGAGGCCGCGGCGGCGACATCCTTGACGGCGGCGGCGGCGACGACACCATCCGCGGCGGCAGGGGCCGTGACACCATCTACGGCGGCGCCGGCGACGACACCATCTACGGTGATAAGGGTGCTGACACCATCATCGGCGGCCCAGGCAACGACAGCGCCAAGGTTGACGACGGCGACAGCGTCCGCAAGGTCGAGAACATCCTGTAAACCCTCAACCAACAAGCCCCTTGAGCGGGGGTAGCAGTGAAAGAGCGGGGGCCGGTTTCCCGGCCCCCGCTCTTTCACGGTGTCATCGGCTGGGTACGAGCCGACAGGCCCTATCCTCAGCAGGCGGGATATTGCGGGCCAAAGGACACACAGGGTGGGTGCGATAGCGGGAGCATCCGTATATCTCGGCCGGAAGCTCTACTCGGACCCACCATCTAGGCTGTCCTGAATGCCGCCCGAAACCCTTCGATCGAAGCTGTCGAGGGGGCAGAAGGACGATGTATTGCTGCCTACCAGGCCGACGGAGAAGGGATGTCCCCGGCTCTGGGTGTTAAGTTCAAGCTAGACGACCGATGCAGGATCTTCACAGCCAGTAACCAGATCTGCACAGACACTTCCTGGCAGACGGCGCAGGCCGTGTGGAAATCCCGTGTGTGGTCTCAGATAATCCGCAACCCGACCGGGCAGGAGGGAAACTCCAAACCGTACGCTGGGTTAGTCGTTTCCTGCTAGAGGCTGCCGGGCTAGGCGAATAACCATGTAAGCCTCCTGTGTTAGCGGGTTTGGTGGGTGATTCGGTAGGTGGCGGTGTTTTGGTGTCCGCTGGTGATGATCAGCATGACGGAGCCTCGGTCTCGTTTGTTGCGCAGCCGGGGTGTGAACAACACGGCCCGGGCGTTTGGACGGATCCGTGGTTTGGCTGCGCGGCCTTTGGAGCCGCCGATGATCAGCCTGACGTCCGGGGCGGGGCCGTCGCTGGCCACGACGCGGATCTGGAGCCGCTTGGCTCCTCTTGGGACCCTGACCGGGATGTAGTGGGTCGAGAGGCCCTTGA
>JAAXHF010000558.1 GCA_012271025.1 Deltaproteobacteria bacterium
GAATCCAACGCTTGTGCAGCCTGAGCCAGCGCAGCATCGAAGGTAGCCGCGCCAGAGGGTTGTGCGCGGGGTGCGAGGGCTGCACGTGGACGTAGCAAGGGTCGAGGAAACTGGATTAACCGGAATTCGAGGAGGCCGCGCAGCGCATCTCCAGCGCGGCCGGCCGGCCCCACCCGACTGAGGGTGTCCCATGCAGCGCGGTGCCACCGCTGCCCAAGCCCCATCGCCGCCATGAAGATGACCAGAAAAGGCGCTACGGTCACGACATACCACGATGGCGAATGGGGCCAGTCGAGGCACAGACCGACGAACAGGACAATGCCGGTAGCGGCGAACAGCGAGCGCAATCCATGTATTGGCTGGTTTTCCAGCAGAGACAGGTGCATCTGCGTGTATCCTCACGCCCACTAGGAGCTTAAGCGGTTTAAGGCAGTATAGGGCAGTCGCTCGGAGCGGTCAAGTGCCAGACCGGCTGGCCAAGTGTGCTCCATACACCTGCGGAGAGGACTGGCGAGGCGAGTCCCGCCGTGCCCCTATGGGGCCGATGGTGTCCAGCGCCAGAGCCGCTGGTAGCCCCGCGCCGGTACCGGTTCTATCGCCCGGATGTCGGTCAACAGCCAGAGCCAGCGTCCAGGCCTGGAATCCCCGGAAGGGGCTGCCGGCATCGATTGCCCGCCGGGTTCGACGTAGGCGAAGCCGTCTCGCAGGCAGTTGACTTTTTGTGCTCCGGCCAGAGTGGCGATGGCGATGACGGCGCCGCGGGGGATATCCTGACGCCACTGCCCGGCGCCGTAGATGTCCGCTATGGCCGCGACGGCCTCGTGACCGGGGTTCAGGACGACGGTGCGACCGGCGTGGATGGCGATGCGCTTGCCGATGATGCCGTGGGGCGGTGGCCACGAACGGGTCTCGACGTTCTTGATGCCGTGAGCGACCAGGGATGCCCAGGGCTGGCGGAGCGTAATGGCCAGCAGGTCCGGCCCGGTATGCTGCGGCATCGTTGTGGTCTTCCGGTTGGTGGATTACCCTGATTGTGCCGGGTTATGCTGGGCAATTGACAGGTCGGCGGCGCACTTGTATACTCCCCGATGACGATGTACCGGAACACGCTTGCAGCCATTGGCGCATATTACTTTAGCCGGTTCGGTGTGACACCGGGCTAGCAAGAGCAGCCCGCCGCGTCGCATCGGAGAGAGCAGGGGCAAGGCCCTGCTCTTTTTGTTTGTGCCGCGGCGGCCGCGCCGAGAGCAGGAT
>JAAXHF010000247.1 GCA_012271025.1 Deltaproteobacteria bacterium
TGACCAGGGTGGTCTTGCCCGCGCCGTTGGCACCGACGATGGCGAGCGACTGTCCAGCCGGGATCAGCAGATTGAGCCCGTCCAGGATGGCCCCCTCCTGTCCCGGATAGTGGAACTTGACTCCCTTAAACTGAATGCCCTGGCGAGGAGAGTCGTTTGGCAGGGGTTGTCCACGACTCAACTCACGGGCCTTGGCCGCACGTTTTTCGAGGGCCCGGAATGCTGGGAGCGACGACGTACCCTGCACCACCTCAAAAAGACTATGGGGTGACCCTCCCAGCGACGCACTCGCCAACACTGCTCCAGCGAAGACGGCAACAGCGCCTAAGCCGATGCTACCCTGCACACCGGCCCAGCCGATGACCAGCAAGGCACCAAGCTCCACGGCCGCCATGCCGAGAAGAGTCAGCGTTACCGTGGTCTGACCGCGGCCGCGTTCGTGCCAAACCCGGCTCATGGCCTGCCGCCACTCGCGATCAAAGCGATCCAACAGCCATGGCAGCAGACCCCACAGGCGCACCTCCTTCGCCGCATCGGCCGTCAGCGCCAGATCGCGGTAATACTCTGCCCGCCGCAGGACGTCAGACTGTCCCACTGCCATCTTGGTCGCCTCGTGATACACCTGCTGCAGGCGGTGCCAGGTCATGCAGCGGCCGGCGAGGACGAGCAGCGCCAGCCACCACTGGAAGGAGGCCAGCAGCACGACGGCACCGATGCCCTGCAGCCAAGCCGGGATGATTGCCGCCAACCCGGTGACTGCTGCCCCAGGGTGGTAGTAGGAGTCCCAAACGCCCTGCGCGGTGCGAATCTCGTCCGCCACCGCGGGATCCTCAAGATGAGCGATCCCGCTCGGCGCGGTCACCGCGCGAGCGATACGTGCCTGGATATATTGGTTGAAGTCAAGCCTTAGGGCCAAGGCGGCGGTCCCCTGCAGAGCGCCCATCAGCCGCGTGGCCAAGAACACGGTGCCAGCGATTGCCAGCAGCGTCAGAGACCAGTGGCTGGCTGAGGAACCGGTGCCGCCCCGCACCGCCTCGGGAATGGAGCCGATAAGCAGCCCGGCGACTACGGTGAATGTGAGCGGAAGGATGGCACCGAGCAGGACGCTGATTGCTAAGACCACGGTCGTCCGAAGATTGACG
>JAAXHF010000650.1 GCA_012271025.1 Deltaproteobacteria bacterium
AGGCTGTACATGTAAATTGCCTTGCCCGTCGGGTTGTTGCCCGACTGGCCGCCCAGAAAGCCGAAGAGGCCACCCGTCACACCGCCCAGCAGCGTGCGCGGCAGCGTGTAGCGCACGTACTCGATACCGTTCACCATGACGATGGCGTATTGCGCGAAAATGGACAGCGTCGCCGTGAAGCGCTCATCCGTCACCGGTATCATGCCGGTCCGGTTCGTATGCGTCAGCCCGTCGGCAGCCGTGGCAGCCTCGGCGCCATTGCTGAAGGTCTGGTAAGCGGCGGCCAGAAAGTTGTCGCCCAGTGAATTAGCCGGAGCGGCGGCCTGCAAATCCGCGTCATTGATGCGCAGGTTCACGGCAACCCACGATGGATAATTCGCGTCATCGCTCTGCGCGCGATGAATCATAAGCGCGTAGCCGCGCGTCGCATTGCCCGCCCAGGTAAGCGTGTCGTCGTTGGCCGCGCCCCAGAACATCTGGAAGTTGCCGTAGTTGCTGACCGAACTGTCCGATATCGAGATATCCGCCGTCAGGGCAAACTGCGCCCAGTTGATGTTGTCGTTCGTCCAGGTGAGCCCCGCCTGGTTACCGGCGCCCGGCCCGTTTGTGATCTGCCAGCGCCCGGTCGTGGCGTCAAAGGGATTGGCCAGGGTCTGCGCCGTCGCCCGGCTGGCACGCTGTTCGGCAGAGGGAATAATGCCGTCAATGCCGCCGTCACCACAGGCAAAGGGAATGCCGTACTGCGGCGTGGTCGCATTCACACGCCCGACTGTCACCGCATACTGCGTCTCGCCACTGCCCGGCGTGGAAGCCGTCAACGCCCATCCCGTCGGTGGCGTCAGTGTGTCCGAGGCAATACTGCCGCCCGTCGGGCGCGTAGTGAGCGCCGTGCTGCTGGCCTGGTAAATCATCCATTCGGTAGTCGGGTCGATCAGCCCGGCCCATGCCGTCTGGATGCTGGACTTCGCATCCGCATAGACGCGTGCCTGTGCCGGTGTCGCTGCCGTGGTGGAGGAGCCCGCATTGAACTGCGCGTCAGTCGCCAGCGACGCCCCGGCAGCCGACGCTACAGCCCAGGTCGCACTGCCACTGCCCGGAACATTCAACTGGTAGGAGCCACTGCCGGACGGCGCATCGGGAATGCCCGTCACCCCGCGCACTTCGGTCGCCAGTTCGGCCGTGGTAGCCTGCACGGTCTTCGTGCCGCCCTGATCCACGCCGTCGATGGTCAGTTGCAACTCCAGCGTGAGCGTTTCACCAGTGGTGGGCGCCGTGGTGGGCGTGTAAGCCGCATTCCACTCTTCAGTACCCGACTGTTTCGCAAAGGTAACGCTGGTATACGAGGCGTCACCGGGCTGGCGCACCATGGCCGAGGCGGAGGTCATGGTTCCCCCGGGCGCCTCGATAATCCGCAGCTCGTTGGAGTCCCATTCAATCGTGTCCACGCTGTCCGGCAACTTCGGCACGGCCTTGCCGATAAAGAACTTGTTCACCACCTGCCAGATACCGCCGCCCGGATAGTTCTCCACCATCGTGAGCGTGTAGTCCTGCTCGCTGCGGTCGATAGCCAGCCAGTTCAGGTCAGTCGTGCCCGACAGCGGTTCGTTCTCTGGCTGGTGCACGAATACCGACAGATCCGGCCGTGGCGAGGGCTGCCAACTGGCCGTGCCGTCACTGGCCACGTTCAGGTCATAATCCACCTGATCTGTGCCCGCAGCCGGGGCGTCCGGCAGGTCCGACGCCTCCGTCCAGCTGGCCGTACCGTCACTGGCGATGCGCAATTCATAATCCGTATCCGTGGCCGGCGTGGCCGGCTTGTTGGGCACGTCACTGCCCGCCGAAGAAGTCGCGGGCGCCCATGAGGGGTCACCCGACGTCGGCACGCTCAATTCGTAAACCGTGGTCGTGCTGCCCGCCGCCGGGGCATTCGGCACGCGCGTGACTTCCTGCACCTCGGCCGCCAGTTCCGTGCTGGTGGCCTGCACGACGTTCGTGCCCTGCAGGTCGACGCCGTCCAGCGTGATTTGCATCTCCAGCGTGAGGGTATCGCCAGCAGAAGGCGGCGTGGTGGGCGTGTACGACGCTGTCCAGCAATTTGTGCCGGCCTGGGCTACCAGACTCAGGTTCGTATAGCTGGCGTCCGAGGGCTGCTTCACATTTACCACCAGCTGCGTCGGCGTCACGCCATCCAGGCAAACCTCAAGGGTATTCGGATACCATTCCACGTTATCAATCTGCTGCGGCAACGCGGGCTGCGCATGCCCGAACTGGTTATTCCAGCTCACGAACCAGTTGTTGGCACCATGGAAGTTCTCCACCATCGTGAGCGTGTAGTCCTGCTCACTGCGATCGATAGCCAGCCAGTGCAGGTCAGTTTCCGCGTCCAGCGCCTCGTCTACCGGCTTGTGCAGGTAAACCGACAGGTCAGGCCGTGGCGCCGCTTGCCAACTGGCCGTGCCCGTGGACGTAACCTGCAGTTCGTATTCCTGGTCAGTCGTCGGCGACGGCGTTTCCAGTTTGGCCGGCGTCACCGCATCATCGGCAAGTTGCGTCGTATCAATGCCTCCATCGGCAACCTCGATACCGGCACTGCTGGTGGCCAGGGTAGAACCGTCGAGGTCAATGCGCACCTGGTCGCTGACAACCTCCAGCCCGTCGCCGGTCTCTACCGCCAGCGTCACATTGCCAGTCGTACCGCCGCCGGACAGGCCGCTACCGGCTGTGACGCCAGTGATACTGCCGCCGCCACCACCGCCGGACTGGTTTATCCAGTTCGTGTCGTAGTCCGTGCCCGAGGCCTTGGCCAGCACCTGCCCGGTAGTGCCGCCGCTTGGCACGCCTTGCCCTGCAGCCCCCGCAGGGCCTGTCTGGCCTGCGACACCCTGAGGCCCCTGGGAACCAGTCTGGCCCTGAGGGCCTGGGTCGCCCTGGTCTCCCTTGTCGCCTTTATCGCCCTTTAACCCCTGTGGCCCCGTTTGACCGGCGACGCCTGCGGGGCCCTGTGCACCCGTCTGCCCCTGCGGGCCAGTCTGTCCCTGCGGACCCGTTTGCCCCGTCGCGCCAGTCAGCCCCTGGTCGCCCTGGTCACCTTTATCGCCCTTCAGCCCTTGCGGGCCCTGAGGGCCAGGGTCACCCTGAGGCCCCTGAGGGCCTGTCGTCCCGGTGACGTCGTAGTTGACCGTGCCGATTGTGACGCTGGTCAGGTCGGTGTTGCCCGTGCCACCAGGATTGGCAACGACGTTCGTGCCGCCGCCACCCGACGGGGCATTCACCCAGTCCGTGTCGTAGTCGGTAGCCGTAGCCTTGGCCAGTATCTGACCCGCAGTACCACCTGTCGGCACGCCCTGCCCCGCAGCCCCGTCCTGGCCTGCGGCCCCGGCAGGGCCCGTTTGCCCGGCTACCCCCTGAGGGCCTGTCTGGCCTGCGACACCCTG
>JAAXHF010000166.1 GCA_012271025.1 Deltaproteobacteria bacterium
GATCTTCAGCAGCCGCTATCAGCTGCGTTCCCAACGTTGTGAATGGGATCAACAGGGGACCCCGCTCGAGGCTGTTGTTCTGCCGGGCCTTGACGAATGCTGGCTGGTGCTGATCCAGAGCCGTCAGTCCCTCGAAGCCCAGCAACAGCAGCAGGAACGCTGGGTGAGTGATGTGGCCCATGAGCTCAAGACCCCCCTCACCGCCCTGATGCTGGTGAGCGATCGGCTGGAACTGGCCGTCAAGGAAGACGACACGGCTCTGGTGCAACGGCTGCAGAAGGAACTCCGGCGTCTTCAGCTGCTGGTGGAAGACCTGCTGGAGCTGTCGCGGTTGGAAAACAGCCTGCCGCAGGACGACAGCGAGCATGTGCCCCTCACCCTGGAGGATCTGGTGGACAGCGCCTGGGGATCCATTGGCCCGATCGCGGAGGAACGGCGGGTGACGCTGCAGCTGGACCGCAGCGAATCCGGCCCCCTGCGTGGTGATCAGCGCCGGTTGCACCGTGCGGTGCTCAACCTTCTCGACAATGCCCTGCGCTACTCCCCTGATGAGAGCAGCATCGACGTGTCCGTGCGCGAGAGCGGTGGCTGGTGGTTGCTCAGCATTCGTGACCATGGCCCTGGCTTGAGTGAGGCCGATCTCACGCGCATGTTTCAACGCTTCTATCGGGGGGATCCCTCCCGCACCCGCCCCAACCGCAGCGGCAGTGGCCTGGGACTGGCGATCGTGCAGCAGATCGCCGTCAACCATGGCGGCCGCATCGAAGCCAGCAACCATCCCGCCGGTGGAGCCTGCATGGATCTGCTCCTGCCACGGGAACCTCTGCAATGACGCGCCAGCAGCTGCAGAAACTGATCGCTGCTGCAGGCCTCTGCTCCAGGCGTCGCGCTGAGGAATGGCTGCAGGCCGGCCGCGTGACGGTGGATGGTCAGGTCGCCCGCGTTGGCGACCAGGCCGATCCGCAGCAGCAGACGATTCATGTGGATGGTCAGCCGTTGCCGTCCCGTGGTGTGGCGCGGGTTCTGCTGATCAACAAGCCGGTGGGGGTGATCTGCAGCTGCGATGACCCGCAGGGTCGCCGCACGGTGCTGGACCTGCTGCCCCCGCAGCATCGGGCTGGTCTTCACCCCGTTGGCCGTCTGGATGCCGACAGCCATGGTGCGCTTCTGCTCACCGATCTGGGTGAGCTCACCTTGAAACTCACCCACCCGCGTTACAGCCACGCCAAGACCTACCGGGTGTGGGTGAAGGGTGTGCCGCCGGAGCCGGTCCTCGATCGCTGGCGTCGGGGTCTGCCTCAGGATGGTCGCTTGACCCGCCCCGCTCGGGTGCGCCGGTTGCGGGCCTGGGGTGACCGCTCGCTTCTGGAGATTGAGCTGCGGGAAGGGCGCAACCGACAGATCCGCCGGATGGCGGAAGCCCTGGGCCATCCGGTGCTGGACCTGCAGCGCACGGCCATTGCCGGGTTGCCGCTCGGTGATCTGGCCGAGGGGTGCTGGATCTGGTTGAGCGAGGGAGAATGGAAGCCCTTGCTCGAGCGGGCTGACCCGATGGAGTGGCCCAACAGCCCATGCGACTGAAGCGTCCAGGACT
>JAAXHF010000421.1 GCA_012271025.1 Deltaproteobacteria bacterium
CATATGGACACCCAGTAGAGGGCGACGATGAACGAGCACCAGTACAGGAGGGGCTCGGCCCAGGCGGCCCAGGGCAGGGCCACCCCCTCGGGAAGGCCCTCGAAGAAATACCTCACAGCGTCTGGATCCTGGGGGGCGATCCACTCGGGCACGTGGGGATGAATCAGTTCGGACCAGTTGTTCTCGGGCGTGGCATAATAGTAGAGCCCGGCGATGATCGGCAGCAAATTCTCGGTAAAGCCGATGGTGGGGATGGAGGTGGCCAGCATGGCCATGATGTAGACCACCGCCAGTTCCGGTCGAGTCAGGGCAAAACCGGGTCTGAGCAGACCCAGGAATACATTGATCAACGCGACAAAAACAAAAAACACAAAAAGAGCGGCCGGCGTGCTGAAATTGTGGGCCATGACCGCCCCATCGATGATCATATTGGTATAAGGTACCACGGCGCCGATGAACAGCGCCAGGAGGGCGCCGACCAGCACGGCCCTGAGTGTGATGCCCTGGGTCTGCTCTCCTTCCAGGGCCGAGACGCGGCAGCGTTTCAGGTGTTGCCGGAATGCCGGCGGGGTCACTTTATTCACACGGGTCTTCCGCCTGTGATGTTCGAATCGGTTCAGAGTCGGCGGGTCGGATATTTTGCGCAAATCGGAGGCGGGGGCAGCACCAAACTTGTCACAACCCAGGGGGGGTGTCAAGTCCGTCGGGATCGGGTCGTGGCAAAGGGTAGCGGGGGCAACACGCTGGTGGTAGATCTATCGGGTCGAGCGGCCTTCGGAAGCCGTCTTAAAATTTCTGGTGCGCCCAAAGCGCGAACGGAAAGGCGGCCTAAGAGCGCTCGGGAACGCACTCGCCTTCGGGCCGCGCACAATGGGTCCAGTGGCCCGACGGATCGCTGCCCTGGCATATAATCGCGTGCTGATTCCAGCCGTTGTAGGCGCGCACATCGGGCGGCACAAAGCGCATGGTCAGACCGCAGCGCCGCCGCGTCGAGCGATTGGGTGCGGAGCCGTGCAGGAGCAGATCCGCGTGCAGCGATACCTGCCCGGCGCGCATGGTGAAACTCACTGGCTCACCCCCGTAGTGGCGGGCGTCGTGGACCGATTGGCCGAGCACGTTGTTCTCCTCGGC
>JAAXHF010000331.1 GCA_012271025.1 Deltaproteobacteria bacterium
CTTGGGGGCTGCCAACTGGCTCACTCGCGTTTCGAATGCCATTGAAGTTATCAAATCTGCGCCTATCGTTCAATCTTGGCTGACCGCATCACAGGGACAAACAGCCTGGGGATAACGACAAAGCCCAGGGCGCAAAGCCTTGACTTTCCTGCCGTCAATGTACATACTTACCTGCGCGATAAATCGATACCCAGCGGCCATACTTTGTCAACAGGAAGCTCATCGCTTCGCATCGTCGAGAAGCCCAGGAGCCAGGCACGCATTCTCACCACTAGCCTGTCGACGGAAGACAGGAGCCAACGACGCAGTAGAAGAATGAGCAGCCGAGGCACAGACCATGCAGGCCGTTAGCCGGCGTCCACTGCCCGGCCTTGTCTTCGGGCATCGCTTCCCTGCCCTCGAGGCTCCGCCGATCGTGCTCGTGCCGGCGATCCTGGTCGGCCTCGCCATGGTATTGCCACTTGGCTACCTGCTAGTCCGGAGCGCCGGGGCCAGCAGCGAGGCCTGGGACCTGCTGTTCAGGGCACACACCGCCCAGACCCTCGCCAGGACGGCGCTGCTGATAGTCACCGTCACCGGTGTATCGGCAGCCATCGCCATTCCACTGGCGTGGCTGACGGTAAGGACGGACCTCCCGATGCGCCGCATGTGGTCGGTCGTGACCGTGCTGCCGCTGGTGATTCCCACGTATGTGGGGGCATTCCTGTTCATCTCGGCTCTCGGCCCCGGCGGGCTCTTGCAGCGGGCACTGGACCCGCTTGGCATCGGCCGCCTGCCGGAGGTGTACGGGCTTGGCGGCGCAACGCTGACCCTCGCGCTGCTCAGCTATCCGTACCTGCTGCTCACGTTGAAAGGGGCCTGGAGCAACCTGGATCCTGCCGCCGAGGACTCTGCGCGCAGCCTGGGCCACGGGCCGTGGAGCGCGCTGCTGCGGGTGACGCTGCCGCAGCTCCGTCCGGCCATAGCCGGAGGCTCGCTGCTGGTGGCGCTGTACACGCTGAGCGACTTCGG
>JAAXHF010000408.1 GCA_012271025.1 Deltaproteobacteria bacterium
CCGGTCATGGCGTAGGCCTTGGACATGCCGTTGACCGTGAGGGTGCGGTCAGCCATACCGGGCCGGGTAGCCAGCGAAATGTGCCGGTGATCGTCGTAAATCAGGTGTTCGTAAATCTCGTCGGCGATGACGTACAGGTCATGTTCCAGCGCCACCTCGACGATAGCGTTTGCTTCCGCGGCGCTGAGCACGCGCCCGGTCGGGTTGCAGGGTGAATTGACCATCAGGGCCTTGGTGCGTTCAGTGATGCGTTCTCGCAGGGCCCCGGCAGTGATGCGGTAATTGTTGGCCGGACTCAGGCTGACGGGCACCGGCACGCCGCCGCTGAGCGTGATCATGGGCGGATAGGAGGCCCAGGCCGGTTCGAGATAGAGGATTTCGTCACCAGGGTTGGTCAGGGCGGACAGCGCCAGATGTATGGCCCACTTGGCGCCGGGAGTGATAATGATCTGGCTGGCCGGGTCCACCGTCACGCCGTTTTCCCGTGCCATCTTGTCGGCGATGGCTTCCAGCGCCTCGGGTATGCCCCTTGAGGGCGGGTAGTGGGTTGCGCCGTCCTCAATGGCGGCAAAGGCGGCTGCCACAATGTGATCCGGTGTGGCGAAATCCGGGTCGCCACCGGCCAGAGGGATGACGTCCTTGCCGGCGGCCCTGAGCGCCCTGGCCTTTTCGGTCATGGCCATGGTGGCCGAGCCGGGCACACTGCCAATCAGGTGAGATAGCGATTTCATGCTGAACTCCCGGGATGCAAACTGTCCTGGGCGCATTTTACAGGATTGCTTTCGTGGAAACACCCGCGGGTGAGTCCACACAAGGATTTGCTGCCCGGTGCACTGCCGGGCCGGTGCATGTTGTTTCAGGGTCCGAGGCCCTCTCTACCCCGGGCGACAGGGTTCCTTTCGTGCATTGCGCTGCGGGCCGGGCAGGGTCATGACAATGGCGCGCCTGTCGCTGGTCCTGTAAACTGAACCGGTGCAGGTCCAGATCAGGAGGGTCTCTCATGCCAGGTCATCGTGCACGGCTGCTGCTGTTGATTATGGCCGTTGTGGTGCTTGCCGGCGCTGCGGGCGTAGTGGCGCAGGCATCGCGCGAACTGGTTTCCGGACAGACCAGGGCCGGCACACTTTCGGCCGCCGAGGTCGCCCAGGTATATACCCTTGCCGGCAATCAGGGCGATCTGATCAGCGTAGCGCTCGAAGCTGAGGACGGGGCCGGCCTGACTGCGCTCCTGACCAACACTGCCGGCGAAGCGGTCGCCCAGGGCAGCGGGGCCGCCATGCAGGATCTGGCCCTGCCGGCCGCCGGCCGTTACTACGTGACTGTTCTGGCTGCCGGCGGATTGCCGGAAAGCGGATCGCTGGATTACCGTCTGGCTTTCACACATGAAGCTGTGCCGATGGAGGAAATTGTCACAGAGGTGGTGGACGTTCCGGTTTTCGCCCCTGGCGAAGTTCTGGCC
>JAAXHF010000725.1 GCA_012271025.1 Deltaproteobacteria bacterium
CAGTTCAATAACTGCGGCGACAAGGTCGCCCTGCTCCTGGACCGGGTATTCATGCACAACGTCCGTGTCAGCTACGAATGGCTTAACTGGGGCGGCACCGACTCAATACAGGTTTTCGGAGGCATCAACAACCTGACCAACGAGCAGGGTCCGGTTCTGTACACGCAAAACGAACTGGTCGACGGATCCGGCGATGTCGGCGAAAACGCCCATTCGATCTACGACCAGACCGGCCGCTATTACTATGCCGGCCTGACTTTCAGGTTCTGACGTTCTTGTCAGCGGGGTTCGCGCCTGCGAGTGTGCAACCCCGCTGATATCTGCAATACTCGACCGGAACTGTTTGCCGGTCGAGGTTGTGGAGCAGGCCAACACGTCCAATCTGGCGGGATTTGTGTCTCGCTACCGAAGCTGGTCGCTGAGCACAAAGATACTGGTGTGGATGCTGCTGGGCGTGTTGCTGGGCATGCTCCTCGGCGAAAATGCGCGGGCACTGCAGCCGTTCGGCGATCTCTTCATGCGGCTGTTGCTGATGGCTGCCATCCCACTGGTGTTTTTCAACCTGATCGCCGGAGTCAGCGGTCTGAGCGATACCGGCAATCTGGGCAGCCTCGGCGTCAGAACCCTCCTTTTCTACCTGGCCACGACCTCAGTAGCGCTGATCGTCGGTGTGAGCGTTGCCGTGTTGCTCAAACCCGGCGTCGGCATGCAGTTGACCAGCGAGGTGAACGAAGCGGTGGCCGGTATCCCCGCACTGTCCCAGATCGTGCTGGACCTGGTGCCGGCAAACATGTTCCGGGCGTTCAGCTCCGGCAACGTCGTGCAGGTGGTTGTCGTGGCCATTTTCCTCGGTATACCGATTCTGCTGATGCCTTCGCCCCAGAAGGAAAAGCTCCAGGACGGATTTGCGCTGCTGTCAAGCCTGCTCAAGAAGCTGGTGGAGATGATTCTTGTAATCTCGCCGCTGGGTATCGCCGCACTGGTCGCCGCCAGCGTCGGCGAGTTCGGCGGCGCCCTGTTCGGGCCCCTGGCGAAATTCGTCGGCACGGTGTGGGCCGCGCAACTGGTGATGTTCGGGGCCTACTTGCTTCTTCTCAGGCTGCTGATCAAGCGTGCCACCGGTCGCTGGCTGCGGGCTACGGGACCGCTTTATGCCACCACCGCCGCGACCTGCAGCAGCCTGGCCAGTCTGGTGGTCGCCATGGAGGTGGCGGGCACACGGCTGCGGCTGCCAGAGAATGTCTACAGCTTTACGCTGCCACTGGGCACACAGCTGAACAAGGACGGCACGGCCATCACGCTCGCCGTGATACTGCTGTTCACCGCCCAGGCCCTGGGCATCGAGTTCGGCGTGGCGGACTGGATCGCGATCGTTTTCTTCGGGCTGATCCTTTCACAGGGATCCGGCGGCGTGCCGCAGGGCGGTCTGGTGC
>JAAXHF010000492.1 GCA_012271025.1 Deltaproteobacteria bacterium
GTCCGTGGAAACCGCCTCTCCGGTGGTTTGTTGCAGCAAAGGCAAAACCACGTGTCCGCCGCCGAAAACCAGACTTCCCGCCCGATAGAAACTGGAAAAAATCCCGGCCCACTGGGATGTGGCCGCAAGCAAGGGCAGACCGGCGAAGAGAACCAGGAAGACGGCCAGCGGCAGCCACTTGAAGTGCCCTGGTGTCGCACTCGCGGTGGCGGCCGATTTGTCCTGAAAAGCACCGATAACGGCCGCTACCGCCAGGACGCCCATCTGGGAAAGGAGGCCCGGCAGCAGCAGCAACACAGCAGCGGTCAGCACGGCTAAACCAGCCGCCAGTCGTTCCTTGCAGAACGAATAAAACATGCCGAGGGTGGCATCGGCGACCACGACGACGGCCAGGAGCTTGAGCCCGTGCCCCACGTCGGCAAAATAACCGCCCGAAAGGCTCGAATTTGCACTCGCGAGGAAGTAGAGCAATAAGAAGGAAGGCGAGGTAAAGGCAAGAAACGCAGCCAGCCCTCCGAAAAGACCCGCGCGGTGAAGGCCAACGGCAAAGCCAACCTGACTCGAACCGGGGCCGGGCAAAAACTGGCTCAGGGCAATCAGCCGCGCGTAGGATTGTTCATCCATCCACTGGAGGTTTTGCACAAAAGCTTTGCGGAAATAGCCCATGTGTGCGGTCGGTCCGCCAAAGCTCACACAACCCAGTGCCAGGAAACGCCAGAATACTTCCCAAACTTTGTACATTGTGTCTCGTTAAGACGGCTTCTAAAACGGCCAGGGCGGCGCGGCGGAGGTTCAGCGCAAGTCATTCGACCAACTCTTCCGGGCCCACGCGGATGAAGCCGGTGGGGTTGACCAGATTGCGGTACTCGGTCTTGATCCAGTCGTCGCTGCGCGCTGTGGCCGCGATCCTGATTTCGTGGATAACGCCCCTGAAGCGGGCAGCGCCGCCGCCAATCCGGCCGATGGATATATCCACGTCATTCTGCTGAATGGGGCCGGATCCGGCCCTTTCGCCCACCAGCGCTCCATCCACGAAAAGCTTGATGCTCCTGCCGTTGTACAC
>JAAXHF010000540.1 GCA_012271025.1 Deltaproteobacteria bacterium
GCCATGTTCACTCCCACAACGAGCGCCGAGGCCAGGCCCGGACCGTTCGCCACGGCGACCGCCGTCAGGTCGGACCACGTAACCTCGGCGTCGCGCAGCGCCTGCTCGACCACCGGAACGATCCCCCGAATATGCTCGCGGGCCGCTAGCTCGGGCACGACACCGCCAAAACGCCGGTGCAGTACCTCCTGGGTGAGGACGACATTGCTCAGAATGCGGCGACCATCGGCGATCACGGCTGCCGTCGTCTCGTCACACGACGTTTCCAGGGCGAGCAGTAAGTCCATAGCCTGGTGATTGTAGCCTTGGTGCTACTCGATTTGGATGGGATCGCTAACCGGGATGAACCAAGCATAGCAGCAGGGGCAGAGCGTCTGTCAGGTCGTGGTCATGAAATGGGTGATTGCAGCCGCATTGAGTGGCCATCAGGTCCGATAGGTGATCTCCTGGATACGGGCGCTACTTTGGAGCAGGCGGGCGCCGGTCAGCGGGTCGAGCTGCACGATCACCGGCTCGCCCCACCCGGCCCAATCGTTGGCCGGGTCCTGCCGGCCATCGGTCCGCAGCGTGAGCTGCACCTGCTGGCCAGCCCACGGGCGCAGATCGGCCACGACGTCTATCCAGCGCCGATGCTCGCCCTGCGCGCGGGGATGGTTCGGAAGATCGAACAAGGTCGTTTCCGGCCCTGCGGCCGGGGTGAACAGGCGAAAGGGAGTCTGAAGCGCCCGCAATGGTGGCAGTCGTTCCCACAGCGGCAGTGCCTCATCGAACGACTGCGAATAGCAGGCCAGCGCCAGGAGGAGGCCAAAGCCCACCGTCAGGCTGCTCAACCGCAGCGCCCGCCGGCTACTAGGTGGCTGGGACAGCCGAGCCATCCGCCGCCGGCCGAGGGGCGTGGTTGCCAGCGCAAGGGCAGCAAGCGCGCCCAGAAACAACACCCCTTGCCATAGGCTGCCCAGCGGCGGGCCTTGGGACTTGCTGTGCAGGGGATAGGGGTAGAG
>JAAXHF010000334.1 GCA_012271025.1 Deltaproteobacteria bacterium
GCGTTATGGTCCGGGGAAAGGGGGTCATAAAGGCCCAAGACGAGTCGGTCGTATTTCAACCGCGTCCTTAAACCATGAACCGTTCTTCCAAGCGCCGCAGGCAGCCGCCTGAACCTGAGCTGCGCCTCAAACGATCGCAACGCCGCGAGATCGTGATGATGATCACCAGCGACGACATGAAACTGCGGCTGAAGCAGTTGGCTGATCAGGGCCGCCAGCAGGACTGTCTGGCTCTGATGCATGAACTGGGCGACTGGCAGTCCTATGGACGGGCAACGCTTGCGCCGATCCTGCATGCCCCTTTCATCGGAATCAGCTGAACCCCTGAGCTGGTCGGACCTGGCCAGCCTGGCGATGCCGGAACCGAATCGGATTGAAGGGCCGACCAGTGCCCAGGCCACGTTGCGCCTGTTCGGACAGCCTGAATCCAACGTGATGGTCACGCTGTACCGCGACCACCACGCCTGGTGCCCCTACTGCCAAAAAATCTGGCTGTGGCTGGAGTTCAAGCGCATCCCCTACCGGATCCGCAAAGTCACCATGCGCTGCTACGGCCCGAAGGAGCCATGGTTCCTGGAGAAAGTGCCCTCAGGGATGTTGCCGGCCCTGGAGCTCAACGGGCGGCTGATCACCGAAAGCGACGACATCCTGCTGGCCCTCGAACAGCAGTTCGGCCCCCTGGGCATGGCGATGACAGCGCCGGAAGCTCTGGAGCTGCGCCGTCTTGAACGGCTGCTGTTTCAGGCCTGGTGCATCTGGCTGTGTTCACCACGGCT
The DNA here is from genome assembly GCA_012271025.1 of Deltaproteobacteria bacterium. The sequence goes on from JAAXHF010000334.1 coordinate 777, forward strand.
GAGTCCGAGGCAACAGGTTCTGGCCCGAGAGCAGTTTCAAGACATCGCCCGGCGCTTCGAACGGGAGCTGAACCGGGAGGAAGGACCGTGGCTGCGGGGCCCGGAGCCGCAGACCGTGGATCTGATCTTCGTTCCCTACGTGGAACGGATGAATGCCTCGCTGGCTTACTACAAGGGATACCGGCTGAGGGCTGAGCATCCAGCCATTGACCGCTGGTTCCGTGCCCTGGAGCAACTGGAGACCTACCGCGGCACCCAAAGCGACTTTCACACCCATGCCCATGACCTGCCGCCCCAGATGGGCGGCTGCTGGCCCGACGATGGAGCGGAAGCAAAGCGCCTGGCCGAACGGATCGACCGAGGTGATGGCCTCGGCGAGGACGAAGCCTGCTGGGATGTGGACCATCAAGCCGATCAGGCCGTCATG
>JAAXHF010000343.1 GCA_012271025.1 Deltaproteobacteria bacterium
TACGAGGGCAAGCATTTTCACTATCGGCACGTCAACCCGTGGGCGCTTCCTTACCAAAAACCACATCCGCCGATGTGGATTCCCGGTGTGTTGAGCCCGGAGACGGCCCGCTGGTGCGCGGAACATCGTTACCCTTATCTGGGGCTGGGCACGGCCCTGGGACCGACCTGTGATCTGTGGGATTTCTACGCCGATGAAGCCGCCAAGCACGGCTATCAGGCCGGCCCGGAAAACTTTGGCTATCTGATTCCAACCTTTCTGGCCGAGACGGAGGAAAAGGCCCAGGAAATCGGCAAGAACTTTGTGTTTGGCGGTGGTCAGAACGCCTTCTCCCGCCCCGAGCATACCCTGCCGCCGGGCTATAACTCCAAGGGAGCGATCCGCATGCTGGCCAAACATCCGGGTGGGAGTTGGCTGGGCGTCAGCCCCGAGAAGCTGCGCGCCCACTCGGACGGTGGTCGGCCCGACACCACCGACTTTGATACCGTCCGTCAGAAACTACTCAAGGGCTACGGTAAGGCGCAGAAGAATCTCCAACTCCTCATCGGCACACCGGAGTCCGTCCTGCCCAAAGCCAAGACTTTGCTGCGAGTGCTGCGTCCGAGCATTTTTGTCTTCTTCAACATCCAGGGACCGGTCGGTGACGAGGACCGCAAAACGAGTATGCGCTTGATTGCCCAGGAGTTGACCCCGCGACTGCGGGAATACGCCAAGGAGATCGATCTGGTCGATCCGTTTGAACGCACCCCAGGCTCGGTAGCCTATCGCAACGGGGTGACGCGTGACCCGGTCGTGGACCGCGAACCCCTGGCCGCCTTGGGCATGGTCGGCTAGGTCGCACATACGGGCTGGGTGTCGTTTGTGTTTGCAGACGGAGGGGGTGGTCGTGAGGCCACCCTTTTTGTCGTGCGCAAAATGGCGGTAGGATGCTCCCAGGAGAAACGCTGTCCCCAGACTGAGGAGGACGCGCGCGATGAATGATGCTCACGAACATGATACCGGCGCGGCCTTTCAGCAGCGCCAGTTGACACCCGACCAGAACCGCGAACGCGAGATTCGGGTCAAGGCGATCGAAGCCCTGCTGACCGAGAAAGCTTTCGTTTCCAGCGCACTGCTCGATACCGTTCTGGACTCGTATGAAAACGATATCGGGCCGCTGAACGGCTGCCGGGTGGTTGCCCGGGCCTGGACGGACCCCGCCTATAAGGTCCGTCTGCTCGAGAATGGCACCGCCGCCATAGCCGAGCTGGGCCTTGGCGGCTTGCAGGGCGAGCATCTGGTC
>JAAXHF010000504.1 GCA_012271025.1 Deltaproteobacteria bacterium
CCGTTGCTGTCGCTGTCCATGGCTGCATTGGCGGTCACGGAGATGTTGTAGTCGGCGTTGGGCGTGACTTGCATCGTCCAGGTGGTACCGGCAACCGTATTGACGAGGGGGCCCTTGTAGCCGCCGGTTACCGTGACATCGCTGGCGTCAAAGCCGGTTACGCTTTCATCGAAGGTGAAGGTTGCGGTAAAGGCGTCTCTTGCGACGGCCGGCGCGCCGGTGATGCGCAGCAGCGGCCCGGAGTTGTAGAGTTCAAAGGTGTTGTGGTTCGGGCCGGGGTTCGGGTCCGCCCGGGTCCAGTCGTTGCCGGCGATGTCCTGCACACCGTGGTTGCTCTGAAAGGACAGCGTCAGCGTGTCATCCAGGCTGGCGATGTTGCCGCCGGAAGCTGTGACAAGCCAATTTGTTGCATCGGAGCCGGCCGCTACGGAAATCCCGATGCCGCTACCGACGCCGCCGAGGGTCATCCTGCTGGCCAGCGGTGCGTCGATGCCCTCGTTGAAGGTCCCCCGCCAGGTCACCTGGTCGGCGCTGGTTGGCGAACGGGTCGGGTTATGGCGCGTGATTGATTCCAGGGTCGGCGCCGTGTTGTCCAGCAGAAAGCACTCGGCATCGTCTGGCAGATCTTCGTCCAGGGCGTTGCTGGCCTGGTCCTCGATGTCTTGATTTGTATCAAGGGCCAGGCAGAGTTCGCCGTTCTTGTTGCTGATTGCGCCGCCCGAGAACTGAATCGTCCCGCCATCGCCGGTGGCGTTGCTGCTCCAGGACCCGCTGCCGTGGTTGCCGATATTCGTGACATCCCAGTCCGACCCGCCCACATTCTGCACCACCTCGCTGAAGCTGACCTGCCAGCGAATGCTGTTGGAGTTGGTTCGGTAGTCCGTTGGCGAACTGCGGGTAATCGAGGTGATTGTCGGCGCCGTGTTGTCCTGAGCCTGGGCGCCGGGCGTGAGGAACGCGCTGCCGGCAAGCAGGGCGGCGGCGATTAAAACGCGGGTGGCGG
>JAAXHF010000722.1 GCA_012271025.1 Deltaproteobacteria bacterium
TTGGTTATGAGTCCGGACCCTAGCGGGGCATAGGGAGCAGTTGCGGGCCTTGGTGGCGGTCCAGCCCGACCTGACCTTGGCAGAGATGCGCTACGCCCTCGGGGTCTCGTGCAGCCTCGTCTCGGTGTGGCGGGCGCTGCGGCGGTTGGGGCTCACGTTAAAAAAAAGGCCTGGTCGCCCAGGAACAGACCCACCCTGATGTCCGCCTCGCCCGCCAGCGCTGGCGGGCAGCTCAGCCCACCCTGGCCGCCTCCCGGCTCGTCTTCATTAGCAAACATGTCAAAATTCTTCGCCTCGGCAGCCGCGTCAGCCAGAACAGGCGTGTAGAGCGTGTTGAATTTTTCATACGCCTGCTGTTCATCTTGGGCGCCTTCGGCAATCCCTCCGGGCTGGACGCCGGTCACCCACACTTCCCCTTCCTCTTCAGCACCACGTTCAACCAACGCTCGACCCTGTGCTGTCACATACGCCTGGAAGCCGTTGCCCTGAACGGTGTTCTTGAACAGAAACAGAAGTGGCGGTCTGTCCATTAGAGCCCTCCTTACTCTTTGAGTGTAGCTTATAGCCACGTACTCCGCGGTGAATTGTGGCATTCGCCCCGGTTCGGATCAACGCCGGGATGGCTCTCTGCTGGTCTCAGAATTATCTTCACCTCTCATTCCTTCTGACAAACTGCACTCTGAGAACGCTTCGTCAGGAGTCCTGCTTGGCCCAGCTGGTCTCGTAGTCGGTGCTCATCCGCACCTGGGCGCGCAGGTGCTGAATCTTCCACTCGCCGCCCACCTTGACGTAGTCGTCCTCGTAGCGCACCGCCTGCCACTTGGCCGTGGTCTCGCCGAAGGTAAACGGACCGATGAAATACCAGCGGCCGGTGGCGCGCTCGCCCTCGACCTTGATGACCGGGTTCATCACCATGTGCTGGGAGAAGCTGATCATTTTTTGGAAGCCCTGGAACAGCTCCCGGATGCCGGCATGGCCCTCGCCCTTGCCAAAACCTTTTGCTTCCCAGATGCCGTCTTCGGCAAAAACCGTGGTGATGCGACCCGGATTATGGTCGTCGTCGCAGATGTCGCAATACTCGGCCTTCAACTGCTTGATGGCCTCGATGTCTTCCATCCGGGTGAGACGTTGTTCGAGTTCTGCCATGTCCATTGTCGTTCCTCCTTTGTCACTCGGGTGTCGTTGACGCAGCCATTATAGCGACGGCCGGCGCTCCCGCATACTGTGGCCGGGCGAGCGGAAAAGTGCTAAGGCTCGGCTTCATCCGGCCCGACAAGGAGTCCTTATGCTCATGCAGCAGCCGATTGGCAACTACACCTTCATCAAAGGCATTGGTCCCTTTTGTTCGGGCTGTAAGGCCCAGCCCGGCTATGAGATTGTCCACGCCCGCTTTCATCCTCAGCCTGCCTTACAGGCCGGCTTCGGTCTGATTGAGCGTCACCTGCAACGCCTCGGGCGTCCCATCCAGGCGCTGTGTGGCATGGAGCTGCGCATCCCTCAGTCGCTGTCAGCCCAGGCGTTTGCCGAGTTCAACGCGCCGTATATCACCCGCCTGACCGACTGGGGGCTGCCCGTCGATGGGGTGAACCCCGTCGCCCGAACGAATGTGGCGCCTGCTGTCCACCCGCCCGCCGAACCCGGGGTGTACGGCTTCTCGTATACCCTGCCCAGCCAGTACCGGGGCACGACGTTTGTCCTGTCCGGTTCGGCCGAAACCCAACGTCGGTCCGACGGGGGTGAGGGCTACGAGATTGTGAGCCACTGGGATGTCTCGCCGGGGGGCCTGACCAAAAAAGCCGACCATGTCCTGGATATCCTGGCGGCTCGCCTGCGTGAGCTGGAAGTCGGCTGGGCGGACGCCACCACGGTCCAGGTGTACACTGTTTGTGATATCCATGCTCTGCTCGAAACGAGCCTGCGATCGGCCCAGCAGAGCCGCCACGGCCTCCAGTGGCACTACGCCCGTCCGCCGGTGACAGAACTGGAGTACGAGATGGACGCCCGGGGCGTCCGGCAGGAGTGCATCGTGTCGGGCGTGTGAGCGACGCTCAGTCGAAGTCGTAGTCCTCGAGGTAGTCGCGGAGGCGGCTCAGCGCGGTTTCGAGCCGCTCGTGGGACTGGGCGAAACACAGCCGGAAGTGGTCCTCATTGCCCGGTCCAAAGGTGAAGCCCGGCGCCAGGCCGACGTTTTTCTCGGCCAGCAGGCTCTGCACAAAGTCCAGGCTGGAGCGCAGGCCGCGGACGCGGGGAAAGGCGTAGAAGGCGCCCGCCGGCTCGCTCAGCTCAATCCGCGGGTGGGGGGCCAGCATCTGCATCACCAACCCGCGACCGGCCCGGTAGCGCTCGCGCAGCTCACGCACGAAGGACTCACCCTGGGTGAGAGCGGTGATGCCCGCCATCTGGATGAAGGGCGGGGCGCCGGTATTGGAGCACTCGGACAGGGCGGTCATCTGCTCGCCGTAGCCGGCCGGTATGACCATCCAGCCCAGCCGCCAGCCGGTCATGGCAAACGCCTTGGAGAAGCCGTTGACGACGATGAGCGGGTCGTCCGGTTCGGCGATGGACAGAAACGAGGGGGCGACATCGCCGTCGAAGACGTTGCGGTGGTAGACCTCGTCGGCGATGATGACGATACCCCGCCCGCGGCAGAAATCGAGCAGCCGCCGCTGTTCGTCGCCCGGCATGACCCAGCCGGTGGGGTTGCAGGGACTGTTGAGAAAAAGCGCCCTGGTTTCCGGCCGGGCGGCGGCGAACAGGTCGCCAAGCTCCAGCCGCCAGCCCTGCGGCTCGATCCGTTGGCGCACGAAGTCGAACGTCGCGCCCGTCATCTGGAAGGCGCGGTCGATGTTGGGCCAGTTGGGGCTGACGATCAGGCCGTGGTCGCCGGAGCCGAGCGTCATCCGCGCCGCCATGGAGATGCCCAGCATGGTCGAGCCCGGCACGGCGATGCGGCCCACATCGAGCTCAATCCCGTACAGGCGGTCGAGATAGTCCTTGATCGCCGCTCGCAGATCCGGCCGTCCTGCGGGGTGGTTGTAAAAGGTCAGTCCGTCATCGAGCGCGCGCTTGGCGGCGTCGCGGATGAAGTCCGGAGTCGGCAGGTCGCCCTCGCCGAACCACAGGGGAATAACCGACGGATCGCCGATGCGGGGCAGGCCGACCTTGGTGATGCCGTTCTGGCGCAGGCTCTCGAATTCGCGGCGCAGGGTGCTCATGCCGTGGCCGTCCCGTTCTCCGCTCCGCCCGCATCACGGTCTGTCTCGTCCGTAGCGCCGTGCCAGGGCTCGACCTCGACCCGGCAGTCGTAGAAGGTGCCGCCGCCGCCCAGGTCGGTCAGCTTGGCCGAGGTCACGTTGTTCACATTGCCCCTGCCGCCGGACAGTTTGTCCCACCAGCCCCAGAAGGTGGCGACCGTGCCGGGGGCGACACTGGTCGAGATTGTGAGCGGCATGACGAACGCGCCCCGGGCGTTGAACACCCGGACTTCCGCGCCGTCTTGCAGGCCCCGGGCCGCAGCGTCGTCAGGATGGATTTCCAGGGTCCGGGCGGTGTTTTCCTGGCGGCGCATCACCGGCAGGTGGCCGTAGGAGGAGTTGAGCGAGTCCTTGTGCTTGCGGGGCAGAAAGTTGAGCGGGTAGGGCCCGTCACTCAGCGTTTCGTGGGGCGGCACAAAGCCGGGCAGAGGGTCGAGCCCGTCGCGGGCCAGCTTCTCGCACCAGAACTCGAACTTGCCTGACGGGGTCAGAAAGCCGCCCCGGGCGCGCGGCAGCAGGTCCGGCTCGGGCCGGGTGCGGGCAAAGGGCTGGCTGAGAAAGGCGTCGGCGGGCACCTGCTTTTTGAGTGACTCGGCCGTCAGCTGGGAGGCCGAGGCGTACACGGCCGGCTCGGTGATACCCAGCCCGGCGGCCAACAGCTGAAACACCTCGGCGTTGGACTTGGCCTCGCCCAGCGGGGCAATCGCTTGGGGACTGAAGCTGCCGAAATCGCCGCCGTAGGCCAGAACGGCGTCGTCGTGCTCCAGGGGCGAGGTGGCCGGCAGCACGATATCGGCGTAGTCGGCGCTGTCGGTCAGGAACATGTCGTGGACGACGGTGAACAGATCGGGGCGTTGCAGGCCGCGACGCAGGCTGGTCTGGTCGGGCAGCGAGGCGGCCGGGTTGCAGTTGTAGTTGTAGATGACCTTGATCGGCGGGTCGAGCGTGGGGTCAAGCAAGTGCTCGGCCAGGCGCACCATGTTGATCTCCCGCGTGCCCGGCGGAGACAGGTCGGGCCGCATGGCCGCAGCCATATTCTGGGCGGTGAACATCGCCCCGCCAAAATTACACAGTCCGCCCCCGACCTCGCGCCAGGCACCGGTCAGGGTCGGCAGACACGCCACCGCGCGGATCGCGGCCGCAGCCCCGCCGCTGCGCTGGATGCCGATCCCGATGCGGATGGCGGCCGGCCGGGTCGTCGCGTAGTCGCGGGCCAGGTCTTGGATCTTTTCGACCGGGATACCGCAGGCGGCTGACAGCTCGGCCAGGGACAGGCTGTGGAGCCGGTCAACAAAGGCCTCATAGCCGAGGCTGTACTGGTGCACATAGTCCTCGTCGACCAGACCCTCGTGCTCGATGACCTTCAGCAGGGCCAGGGCCAGGGCTGCGTCCGTACCCGGCCGGATGAAAACATGCTCGTCGCCCGCCCGGGCGGTACGTGAACGGTAGGGATCAATCGTAATCACACGCGCTCCGCGCCGGCGCGCCTCCTGGACCAGAGGCCAGACGTGGAAACCGGTGTTGAGCGGGTTTGAGGCCCAGAAGATGATCAGTTTGCTGTTGACCAGACCCTCGGGGGCAAAGCCGAAAAAAACGTCCGAGTAGGCCAGCGCGCCGTACAGACCGCCCGCGCAGATGGTCCGCGCCAGGGTTGAGGCGCCCAGAGCGTGAAAGAAACGCCGGTCCAGACCGTTGCTCTGATACACCCCGTTATTGCCGCGGTAGGAGTAGGGCAGAATCGACTGCGGACCGTGCTGGTCGATCGCCGCCCGCATCTGGCGGCAGACGGTGGCGATGGCCTCGTCCCACGAGATTTGCTCAAAGCGCGCGCCCGGCCCCTTTGGGCCGACCCGCCTGACCGGGTGCAGCAGGCGGTCTGGCGCGTACACCCGGTCGAGGAATTTGTTGACCTTGGCGCACAGTGCCCCGCGCGTAAACGGATGGTCTGCATTGGCCCGGACGCTGACCGCCCGGCCGTGGTCTACGGTCACATCCATCAGACACGAATCGGGACAGTCGTGGGGACACGCAACATGGGCAATGTGTGACATAGCTGCCTCCTCTCTACGTGTGCGTGTAGCACATGCCGACCGACGCGCGCAAAGCGGACCGGCCCGGCTTGACCGAGTCTAGGGCCGAAACTGCAACACCCGTGGCACCAGCCGGGCCGGCTGCGACACCAGCTTGTAGGCCACCTCCAGCCACTCGCAGACCAGTTTTCGGGTGCCCCTGGGGTCGATCATCTCCTCGAGCTGAAACTTGGACAGGGGCCCCAGCGGTCCTCGGGCGCTTTCGATCCGGGCCATGAGTTCGTCGCGAAACGCCTGGGGATCGGCGGCTTCGGCCAGCTGCCGCCTATAGGCGGCCTCAATCCCGCCCTCGGGAGGAATACTGCCCGCGTCCGCAGCCGGCCAGGCGACGCGCAGCGACGGTTGTGAGCGCGGGGTGGCGTAGTTGTTGCCAGCCACGCCAAAGCTGCGCCGCATCAGGACGGTGAAAATGGGGACGCGGACCTGGGCGAAGGCGATCATCCACTCGCCGCCGCGGCGGATCGTGCCGGTCGTCTCGTGCTCCAGACCGACGGCAAAGCCCGGGTTGTCGACCAGGTTCAGGATCGGCAGGTGGAACAGATCGCACAGATCCAGGTGGCGCGTCAGCTTGCTGCAGCCGTCGGCGGTCAGCGCGCCGCCGTTGGCGTGCTGGCTGTCCGAGGCGATGACTCCCATCGGATAGCCGTTGAAGCGGACAAAGCCGGTGATCTGATCGGTGCCCCACAGCGGCCCGATCTCGAAGAAGGAACCGATGTCGGCCATCAGGCCGATGGCTCTGCGCATGTCAAAGGTCGTGGTGCGCTTGCGCGGGATGAGGCTGAACAGCTCCTCCTCGCGGCGGTCGGATGGATCGTCGGAGCTGGGCGGCAGGACCGGGGGCGTCTCGTACACGCTCGACGGCAGGTAGGACAGAAAGCGCTTGGTCATCGCCACCGCTTCCTGTTCGGTCTCGGCCAGGTTATCCACCGAGCCGTTGCGGCAGTGGACCTGCCAGCCGCCCAGCTCTTCTTTGCTGATGTCGTAGCCCATGGCGTGGCGCACGACCGGTGGGCCGGCCACAAACAGCTGGGCGATATCGCGGACCATGACCGAGAAGTGGCCCAGGACGGCCTTGGCCGCCCCGATGCCGACCACGCTGCCGAGCAGCAGGTTGACCACCGGCACGCTGCACAGCTGCTCGGTGTACATGCTGCTGCCCAGCTCCCCGGGCAGGGAGGAGCCGCCGCCACCGGCAACCCGCGGCCGGCCGGCCTTGATCGCGCCGGCGCTCTCTTTGGCGCTGCTCTCGCCCTCTTTTTTCTGGGCCGGGACCATGGCCGCCACGCTGCCGCCGCCCGACGAGCCGTCCAGCAGCCGCACCGAGGGCAGGCGCAGCTCCAGGGACAGGCGGTCCAGATACATGCTCTTGGCGCTGACCGCTCCGTCCGCGTGGCCGCCCCGCGAGGTAAAGTCGTCGGCGCACACGACTGCGGAACGGCCGTTGATCTTACCCCAGCCGCCGACATGGTTGGCGGGCGTAAAATCCAGAATGCCGCCGTCTTCGGCGTAGGAGGCAAATCCGGCTACGCTGCCCACCTCGCGGAAGCTGCCGTCGTCCAGCAGCAGTCCGATGCGCTCCCGGCAGGTCAGCTTGCCGCGGCTGCGCTGACGGACGACGCCGGGGTCGTCGGAGCCCGGCGCCAGCCGCTTCAGGGCCAGCCGTTGCAGGGCCGTGACCTGATCCAGAACCGGAGCCCAGGTCTGCGCGCCGGCCGGTGGCTGTACGCGGCGGGTGTCTGCGCCGTCAGTCGGGGCGAGCGCCATCACCACCTGCCCGGCAGCCACGTTGTCCCCGACGCTCAAGGCTTGGGCGGCCGCTACCACGCCCGCGCACGGCGCCGTAATCACGGACTCCATCTTCATCGCGCTGAGGATTAGCAGGGTATCGCCCTCAGCCACGACGGCGCCCTCCCCGGCTCGCAGCTCCACCACTGCCCCGGCCATCGGACACGCGACCGCGCGCTGGTCGGGAGCTACTTCCAAGGCCGGCGCGAAGGAGATGGGCGGCGCATGCACGCCGGTCGGCGCGTCTGTGCCCAGGCTGCGCGCCTGCTGTTCCAGCAGCGCCACGGCGCCGTTGCCCGTGTCCGGGGACGTGGGCGCCAGGAGCTGGGGTTCCTCGGCCAGCAGCGAGGTGCGGGCATCGCCGGCCCGGACGGCCGGGTGGGAGAGGATGGTCTTGAGTTGGGACAGGTTTGTCGGCAGCCCGGCAATATGGAACTCGTCCAGCGCACGCAGGGTGCGGTCGAGAGCCGAGGCAAAGGACGCCGAAGAACTCGAGGAACCCACAACCTTGGCCAGCAGCGGGTCGAACTGGGGTGGTGGGGTGTAACCCAGGTAGCCGCAGGCATCGACCCGCACGCCCGGTCCCGAGGGTTCCTTGTAGGCGCTCAGCGTCCCCCCGCCCCTGGCAACGACTCTGGCCTGGACGGCAAAACCGCGCGGGGCGCTCACGGCCCGCTGGTCGCCCAGACCCAAGGACTCAAGCGTTGCGCCGGCCGCAATCTGGAACTGGACCTCGACCAGGTCGATGCCCGTCACCTGCTCGGTGACCGTGTGCTCGACCTGGATGCGCGGGTTGCATTCGAGGAAGAAGTGCTGGCCGGTTTTGGGCGCAACGAGGAACTCCACGGTCCCGGCGTTGACGTAGTCTGCGGCGCGGACCAGCTTGAGGGCGTCGGCCAACAGCCGCTCCCGAACCGAGCTGTCGAGCGCCGGCGCCGGAGCGATCTCCACGATCTTCTGATTTCTGAGCTGGACCGAGCAGTCCCGTTCGTACAGATGGATGGCGTTGCCGTGGGCGTCGGCCAGGATCTGAACCTCGATATGGCGCGGCCGGCGGATGAGTTTTTCGATGAACACCGCGCCGTCGCCAAAGGCGGCCTGGGCCTCGCTGCGGCAGCGCTCAA
>JAAXHF010000075.1 GCA_012271025.1 Deltaproteobacteria bacterium
TGGCTTTGGGCAAAGGCATCCTGGGCCGTGTGGAGCGCGCGGCGGGCCAGGGCGACGCTCAGATAGTTTTCCAGGCCACTCAGATATCGGTCAGTGGCAATCTCGACGGCATCGGTGTGCGCAGCGACCGATGCCGTCAGCCATTGCTGGCGGACCTGCTCTTTGCTGTACGCCACCAGGGCATTCTCAACCTCTTCGAGCCCAGTGAGAATCACCTGCTCATAACGGGCGAGGGCCTGTGCCTGGCGCGCGTCCTGCACTTTGATGGCAGCCCGTATGCGGCCCGCGTCAAAAACCGGCCAGCTCAGCGCAGGGCCGGTTGCCCAGGACAGGCCGGCGCGTTTGGCCAGGTCCGTCACGTCCAAGCCTTGTGTCCCGAGTCGCCCGGTCAGGGTCAGTCGAGGGAAGAGGTCGGTGGTCGCCACCCCAACCCGTGCGGTGGCTGCTTCCAGTTCACGTTCAGCCTGCCGAATATCGGGGCGCCGGCGTAAGAGCTCGGACGGCAGTCCGATATCACTGCTCAGGTCGGCCTGCGGGATCGGATAGTCCTGGGAGAGGGAGGACGTAAAAGCCGCGGGTGGCTCGCCCACCAGGACGCTCAGACGGTGGAGGGTCTGTTTGACTGTGGTTTGGAGGGGCGGGACCTGGGCGCGGATATTCGCCAGCAGGGCCTCGGCCTCGGCTGCGTCCAGCGCGCTCGTCAGGCCAGCTTGATAGCGAGACTGCGTGACCTCCACCGAATCTTGCTGAGCCTGAATATGCTGAGTGGCAATACGGAGCCGCTGTTGCGCGCCGCGGAGTGCAATATAGTTGCGCGCGATCTCGGCCACCAGCGCCACCAGCACCGTGCGACGGTGCTCTTCCGCCGCGTTGATATCGGCGCTCAACGCCTGCTCGGCCCAACGCAGACGCCCAAACAGGTCAATCTCCCAGCTTGCGTCCAGGCCCATCTGGTAGAAGTTCCGTTCTTGTCCGAAGCCCAACGACGTCCCGACCGGGCTCTCGCTATTGTCCGTGCGGGTGGACTCGTCATCGAGAAAATTGGACGACAGCGAGGTGGTCGTGCGGCTGCTCAGACTGCGCGTATACGACGTAGCCGAACCGAGACGCAACCAGCGGGGAGCCAGGGTGACCAGCCGTGAAGCGCGCGCCTCCTGAATCCGTGCGGTGGCTTCCTGGATATCTCGATTCTGGCTGATCCCCCGTTCGATCAGGGCCTGGAGCCTGGGGTCCTGAAAGGTATTCCACCACCGCGCGAGCTCTATTGATTGCACGCTGGTAGCGGCCTCAGGCTGCTCACTCCATGCCTCGGGAAGCGTGACCGAGGCAACCGGTCGTTTCGGGGTCACCGTGCAACTGGCGACCAAGCAGAAGAGGAGGGGGAGAGCCCATGCTGGGGGCGGAGGCCCCGAAACGGCGAGCCGCCAGTGTCGGGTCAGCGTCCTGTGCATGCCGTTTTCCTTATCACGTGTTCGGGTCCTATAAAGTCGCACTCTTACTTGCCGTGTGAGCAACGGCCTCCCGGTCCCGCTCGTCTTCCATCAACGTTACCCTGGGAGGGACCATATTGATCCCCAGCCGCTCGCCCACATAGGTCACAAACAGATAGACCACGGGAATGACGAGCAGGGTGAAGGCGGTAGAAAAGGCCAGCCCGCCGACCACCGCCGCACCAATCGGACGACGGCTTTCCGCTCCTGCCCCGATGGCCAGGGCGAGTGGTAAGGCCCCAAAGATAGAAGTCGCGCTGGTCATTAAAATCGGGCGCAGACGACTGCGCCCCGCGGCCAGCACTGCGGCCAGCAACTCGGTGCCGCGGGCCCGCGACTGATTGGCGGAGTCCACCAGTAAGATCGAGTTTTTTGTCACCAGACCGATAAGCAAAATAATGCCAATCTGACTGTAGAGGTTCAGCGTGTGGCCGGTCATAAACAGCACGAATAGGGCCCCAAAGAGTGCCAGGGGGACGCTGCCGAGTATGGTCAGGGCGTGAAAGAAGTTTTCAAACTGGGCCGATAAAACGAGATAGATAAAGACCAGCGCAATAAGAAAAACAATATAGATCTCGGCCGAGGATTCCACAAACTCGCGCGCGCTGCCTCCCAGGGCGGTGGTAAAGCCGACCGGGAGGACCTCGCCGGCAATGCGCTGCACACCGGTCAGCATTTCGCCCAGGGTCGCCCCAGGGGCCAGGCTGCCCGTGATCGTGGCCGAGCGTTGCAGGTCGTAGCGGTT
>JAAXHF010000228.1:0-627 GCA_012271025.1 Deltaproteobacteria bacterium
CAGGGCTACGACTGCGCCCGGCAGACCATGCTGAACCTGCTCACCAATCTCAAAGGCGCCATCGGCGACCTGGACAAGGTGAGCCACATCGTCAAGCTGCTGGCCATGGTCAACTCCACGCCGGACTTTGGCGACACGCCGCGGGTGGCCAACGGGGCGTCGGACCTGCTGATCAGCCTCTACGGCGACCGGGGACGGCACGCCCGTTCCGCCGTGGGCATGGCCACGCTGCCCGGCGGCATGCCCATCGAGATCGAAATGATCGTCGAGGTCAACGACTAGGGGCTCACCTTAGTCAACTTGTCATCGCGAGGAGCGAAGCGACGTGGCGGTCTCGTTGCCTGAACCGTGTTTCCTTTGGTGATGAGATCGCCGCGCCCGGCTCACAATGACAAGGTAGAGCACAAGTGGAAACGCGTCCACTGCCCCTGCGTCGTGCAAGACCGGGGGCCGACCCGATGCCAAGCCTGTGTTCAACAGCGCAAATCAAGGCGGGTGAAACGCAGGGAATCTCAGTTCAGGCTGAAACGGGCCGCGGGTACCGGCTCCAGGGCTGGCTGGTCCAGCGACGGCCAATCCTGCTGGATGGTCGTTGGGTCATTTTCGGACCGCCGATCCAGTTCCGTG
>JAAXHF010000228.1:809-1062 GCA_012271025.1 Deltaproteobacteria bacterium
AGGGCGGTAACGGCGTCAGGCAGGGCGAACTGCTCGCCGACAAACCCGGACACGAACCGCCCGCCCCGGATCTCCCCCTTTAGTTCCAGCCGACGGTACACCCGCGCCAGGTCTCGCCAGCGGGGGGCCATCCTTTCCCTGGCCATCAGCTCGGGGAATACCACGCCGTACCGATGGAGCAGTTGCATGGCTTTTGCTTCCACGGGGTCTTCCACCGGGTCGAAAGTCTCCAGCAATGACCACCGCCCCGCGC
>JAAXHF010000677.1 GCA_012271025.1 Deltaproteobacteria bacterium
CGGATATTCGCCACATCGGCGATCACAGGCTCGTCAGACAGGAGATCAATCGCCTCGAACAGGTACGCTCCCGGCGCCAGCGTGGTAAAGAAACTTCCGTTCCGGTAGACCGGCAGCCGTGCGATTTCCACGCCGTCCTGACGGACCACCACCTCCAGCCGGGTCATGGCCCGGGGCCAGCCGGCAATCACCCCGGTGACAGTGGGCCGAGGCTGCAGGGGGATATCGATTCTGCGAAGTCTCCCCGGCTCGACCATGAACGCAAACTCAAACCCGGTCGCGGGGGTGAGCTGGGGATCAGGAATACTTGCGGGGTCAATGCGGACGGAGTAGAGCGCGTACGGATCGAGGTGCGTGGCCCGACGGGTACCTCCCCGGGTTTGCAGCTGGATGCTTGCGGGGAACACCAGCTGCGGGTCATACAGCACCCGCTCACCGGAGTCGAGGTCTCCATTGAAGTTCAGGTCTTCAAAGAACCTGAACTCCACCCCGCTCTCGGTATCGAGCTCCGCCCCAAAGCGGAGTCCCGGCCCTATGGAAATGTTTCCCCGGAGGCTCTGGGTGTGCACCTGGTCGCCATCGGTGATCTGTGACCGCGCATACAGCCACGCCCACGGCGTATCCATCTGCACATTCGCAGACCAGGCCCAGTGTTCGGCCTGACGGTTCCATTCCCCGGTCAGGCTGGCGGACCATCCACGACGGTTTACGTGCATCCGTCCACCATACCGCAGCAGATTTGGCCCCAGTGCCGTGGCCTGGGCCTCGGCATTCAGGCGGATGCGTCCCAGCCGGACACGCTGATTCAGGGTGCCCCACCACAGCGGGACATCCCGGTTGTCCCCGTTCCAGCGCTGGCGGCCCCCTGCTGCAATACGGGTGTCTGAGGGCAAACGAAGGGCCGCAGCGCCGGAAACCGTTGTCGAGGGATCTACCTGTGCGTAGCGTGCACGCGAAAGCGTGCCGCGCACCTCCAGCGGCCCCACAACGGTGGAGGCGGACGCATTCAGAGATTCGTGGCGTAACGGCCGTCTGGACAGCACATACGAGGCATTGAATGCGCCCCAGTCCATCCACTGACTCAGGGTTGCCCGACCCGTGCGATTCAGCAGATCGGCCCCCACATCGACCGACAGCGTTTTGAGAGGCGCAGCCGCGATCCCGGCAAGGGCGGCAGCAGTATTCCAGTCCGCATGGGCCCAGCCGCCCCGAAGCGAAACCCTCGGCAAAATGCCGTATTCCGCC
>JAAXHF010000520.1 GCA_012271025.1 Deltaproteobacteria bacterium
TTTTTTGCCTCGGCCAGAAACCGCCTGCCCCGCCAGGCTCAACCGGGACGACCGGGGGAGGAACGTAGCCTGCGGTTTGAGTTGCGCGTACTGGCCGACGTGGGTCTGGTCGGATTTCCGAATGCCGGCAAATCGACCCTGCTGTCCAGCGTGTCTGCCGCCCGGCCCCGGATTGCGGATTTTCCATTTACCACCCTGACACCCCATCTCGGCGTTGTCCGCTACGGAGATGACGGGACGTTTGTGCTGGCCGATATCCCTGGGCTCATCGAAGGCGCGCATGAAGGACACGGGCTTGGCGCGCGCTTCCTGCGTCACCTGTCACGCACCTCGGTCCTGGTCTATTTACTCGATATTTCGGATCCACAACGCGAGCCGTGGCACGACTATGGCGTCCTCAGACACGAACTCCACAGCTTCGATCCGGCCCTGCTCGAACGGCCCCAGCTGGTCGTGGTCACCAAGTATGACCTGCCCGCAACGCGGCAGCGCCTCGCCGAGGTAACGACACGCTTTGCCGCCCACGGGATTGGGCTGACGGCCGTGAGCGCCGCCAGCCGGGAGGGCGTAAGTGAGCTGATCCGGGACATTGCTCGCACTCTCGTAGATATGCGCAAGCGAGCCGGGGAAGCTGACGCCGATCCCCAGGCGTCTGCCCAGCCGGGCGAGGAAACGCGGACATGGGACGAGCCGAGGCGCATGTGAGAACAGATGGAACCTCAAGGACATCACGATCACCTCTGCCATAAGGCCGCCATCCTGCGGCGTGCCCGTCGGGTCGTGATCAAGGTCGGCAGCAGCATCCTGTCCCGGCAGGATGGGGTCAACGTCGACAGTGTCGAGCGTCTGGCCCGAGACATGGCGGCCCTGCGGGCCGGAAGCCAGGAGCGGGGCAAGGAGATCGTCCTGGTCAGCTCGGGAGCCGTTGCGGCAGGACTGGGCCGCCTGGGCATACAGTCGGAGCGGTCCCGAACGATTCCGAGCAAACAGGCTGCGGCCGCAGTTGGCCAGATTGCCCTGATGGCCCTGTACGAGCAGGCTTTTTCGCGCCACGGTGGCCATGTCGGACAGATCCTGCTGACCCACGACGATGTGGCCGACCGCGGTCGCTATTTGAACGCCAAGCATACCGTTCAAACCCTGCTCGAGAACGGTGTGCTGCCGATTGTGAACGAGAACGATAGTGTCGCTGTTGAGGAGATCGAGTTTGGCGATAATGATAATCTGTCGGCCCTGGTCGCTGTCCTCATCGAGGCCGATCTGCTGGTGATTCTGAGCGATGTCGAGGGATTGTACGAGCGCGACCCCCGGCTGCACGCCGATGCCCGACTGGTATCCCTGGTTGAGCGGTGTGGCGACGCGCTGTCGTATACGACCGGCGCCGCCGGGCCGCTCGGGCGGGGCGGGATGACCTCCAAGATCCAAGCCGCCCGTAAGGCGGCCCTGTCAGGCATTCCGACCATCATTGCCGATGGGCGCCACGACACCAGCCTGTCCTCGGTGTTCAGCCCCGATATCCCGACCGGGACCTTGTTTCTGCCCGTCAGTGATCGCATCACCAGCCGCAAGCACTGGATCGCCTATACCCTGAAACCGGTCGGCAGCCTCCAGCTCGATGCCGGTGCCGTCGACGCGGTCCGGCGGGCGGGTCGCAGCCTGCTGCCGGCCGGTGTGCGGGAGGTACGGGGAACCTTTGGGGTCGGCGACTGTGTCGCCTGTGTGGATGATCGTGGACACGAGTTTGCCCGTGGGCTGGTCAACTACCATTCGGCAGCCCTGGAACAGATCAAGGGTCTGAAAACCAGCCAAATCGAGCAAATTCTCGGTTATAAGGTCAGCGATGAGGTCATTCATCGGGATGATTTGGCTCTTTTGTCGGACACGTGATAACAGAGAACCTTGAACATCACGATGAGGAGAGCGGTATGGACCTCGAACACATGGTCGTCGATATGTGCCAGGCGGCAAAAACAGCGGCCCGTGGGCTGGCCACGACCTCAAGTCAGGCCAAGAACGAGGCCCTGCTCAAATCTGCGGCCGCCCTGCGGCGGGAGAGCCAAACACTCCTGGCCGCCAACGCCCAAGACGTTGAGGCCGGCCGCAGCAACGGCCTGTCTGCGGCCATGCTGGATCGTCTGACGCTGACCGAGGAGCGCATCGAGGACATGGCGAAAGGTTTGGAGATTATTGTCGATCTGCCCGACCCGGTTGGCGAGACAGTGGCGATGTGGCGGCGTCCCAACGGCTTGGAGATCGGTCAGATCCGAGTGCCGCTGGGTGTGGTGGGGATTATCTATGAATCGCGTCCGAATGTGACGGCAGACGCCGCCGGCTTGGGGCTCAAAGCCGGCAACGCGGTCATTCTCAAGGGCGGCTCCGAGGCGTTTCGGACCAACGGCGCCATCGTTGATGTCCTGACCGCCGCGCTCGGCGAGGCTGGGCTGCCGCCCGCTGCGGTTCAGCTCGTACGATCCACTGACCGCAAGTCGGTCGGCGTCTTGCTGCAACAGGACCGCTTTGTGGATGTGATTATTCCACGCGGCGGAGAGGAACTCATTCGGGCGGTGACCGAGCAGTCCTCCATTCCGGTCATCCAGCACTTTTCGGGCCTGTGCCACACCTATGTGGATGCGGCGGCCGATTTGGACAAGGCCATGCGGATCACGCTTAACGCCAAGACCCAGCGCCCCTGGGTGTGTAACGCCATGGAGAATCTGCTGGTCCATCAGGAGATTGCCCCCCGCTTCCTGCCGTCTTTTGTGGAGACGCTCGAGCAGGCTGGCGCAGAAGTCCGCGGCTGTGAGCGAACCCGGCACATCGTTCCCCACGTCACCGCAGCGACCGAGGCGGACTGGCAGACCGAATATTTGGATCTGATCCTGTCGATCAAAGTCGTGGACTCGCTCGATGAGGCTATCGGCTTTGTTAACGACAACGGGTCTGGACTGGCTGACGCCATTGTCAGCGAGGATTACACCAACACGCGGCGTTTTCTGCAAGAAATCGACTCGGCAACCGTGTATGCCAACGCCTCGACCCGCTTTACCGACGGCTATGAATTCGGGTTTGGGGCCGAGATCGGCATTTCGACCAACCGGCTCCACGCGCGCGGCCCGATGGGGCTGCGGGAGCTGACGACGTATAAATATCTGATTTACGGGGACGGCCAGGTCAGAGAATAGGCCCATATGCACGTCGGCATCTTTGGCGGCACATTTAACCCGATCCACCTCGGCCATATCCGCAGCGCCGAGGAGATTCGTCAGACCTGCGCCCTGGACCATATTTATTTCGTGCCTGCCGCCCGCCCGCCGCATAAGGATGCCGGTGAGCTGGTGTCGAGCCGGCATCGGCTACGGATGGTTGAGTTGGCCGTGGCCGACGAACCGGCTTTTTCGGCCTCGGCCGTAGAACTCGAACGCGCCGGTCTGTCGTACTCGGTTGACACGATTCGTTACTTTCGGGCCATGCTGCCGGCCGCCTCGCTGTCTTTCATCCTGGGACTCGACGCCTTCCTCGCCATTCAGACCTGGAAAGACTATCGCACCATCCCCTGGCTGTGTAACCTGATTGTCACCTCACGCCCCGGTACGCCGCGCCCGCGCTGCCCGCTTCCCGTTGATTTTCAGTCTGTTTTTTGCTACGACCCGGGGCTACGGATGTATACCCACCCTTCACAGTCCACCCTTGTTCTCCGCGAGATCAGCGGTCTCGATATCTCAGCATCAGCAATCCGACGGGACATTCGAAACGCCCGGTCCGTCCGTTCCCTCGTCCCGCCGGCGGTGGCGGCTTATATTGCAGACCACGATTTGTACCGCAGGTGATGGTGATGTCAGACGCTGTCTTGTGTTGTCACGAGAGGACCGCATTTTGAACGATCCGAGCTGGGAAAAAGCTCTCCAGTGCGCCCAAGCCGCGCTTGACAAAAAAGCCTACGACCTCGTCGCGCTCAAGGTCAGTGCGCTCACTCCGGTTGCTGATTATTTCCTGGTGTGTACCGGCCGCTCAGATACCCAGGTGCGGAGTATCTGCGAGGCTATTGGAGAAGCCCTGGCGGCCCAGGGCCTCCGCCCCTTCGCGGTCGAGGGATTTGCCAACGGACAGTGGATACTGATGGATTTTGGTGACGTGGTCATCCATATTTTCTACGAGGACGTCCGGGAGTTCTACAATCTGGACGGTTTGTGGGCCAACGCACCCCGGTGTGAGTTGCCCGAACCCTACTCCAGCCAAGCCCAAGACCTCAAGCTCGCAACGGCCTGAGGGGCCGCTCTGCGCCGTGGCGTTGCCCTGTAGGGGGATGGGAATTGGCCGGCGGTGTTTGCCGGAGAGATTCTATGGCTCGTACTTCTACTCCGACCGAAATTCTCTATTACGGGAGCACCCGCCAAGAACAGTACTGGGAAAACGAAGAGCAAACCCTGCGGATTGTCCGCAATATCTCCTCGCCGATGTGGCTGGCCTACCGCAAGCAGAGTGGCACCTATCAGCCATTTCCAGCCCGACCCCGCACGGCCGCAACGCGAAAACGCGGTCGCCACGAAGAGACCGAGAGTCTGCCCCTGGCCGGACGCAGCGCAGAAGAGGTCGTCAGCCAGCTCAAAAAGTTTCATAAGCTGCGGTTGTTCCTCGAGCAGCGTTTGCGGAGATGGATGAACAAGAGTTCGGGGGAACGGGTGCTGGCCTTTCTCGACCCCAACCAGGGCGGCGCGCCGGTGATGACCGACCCCGGGATTCCGCAGTCCCAGCAGGGCCACCTCCACAAAGGGAACTAGGGACGCTTGCCTGCGGGCCGGCCCCTCAGGCCGCCAGCTGAGGGCTGCGCGGTCTTCACTTTTCCCTCCCTTCGGAAAATCACCACCAGTGTGTTTGCGTCGGCTCACAGCCGCGGCCCTTTGTCTTGGGGGTGATCGGTGGTACACAACGGGGTATGGAAAAAGAGGCGGTGGAGGCCAAGACGCAACGGTTTCAGCACGAGATGGATCAGCTGCGACCGGTCTTGGAGGATCGCAAAAAGGTCTATGCACAAAAAAAAGTGAGCGGCCGACGGCTCAGGAACGGGAGCATAGTGGTGGGGCTCGGTCTGGTCGGCTCGGCGTTCCTGGCCGCCTCCGTATACCAGTCCCCCCTGCTCCGCAGCCCTGAGCCTGCCTCCCCGAGTCCAGCCGTTCGCCCGGCCGTGTCCGAGGTACAAGAAAAACCGGCTGAAGCGGTCGTGGTCGTGAATCCAGCTGCGGCTACTCCGGCTGAAGAGCCCAGCCTTCCACCCGGGCTCGCCTCCTCCGGGGAAACCGAATCCAGCCCGCCGTCTGTCGCCAGCCTGAGCTTTGCCGTCCCGCCGGCTGCCGCCGCCCAGGCTCCAGCCGCCGAAGCCTCTCCTGCCGAGACGCCGCCAACCGCAGCAAACGGGCCGACGGATACACTGGCGGCCCAAGTCCGGATCGGCCAGAGTCTGAGCTGTCGGGGAGTCCGGGCTCACCAGTGCCGCCAGCCCCAGTCCAGTTTCGCCTTGCACGAACATAACCAGCCGCACGTCTGGATGGTGGTCTACTCACAGACTGTGCCGCATACCCTCATCCACGTCTATTATCACGAGGGCCAGAAATACTGCGAGGTACCGCTGATCATTGCCCACCCCCGCACGCGAACCTGGAGCCGCGTGACGCTGAACCGCCCGGCCCACCTTGGTGCGTGGAGGGTAGAGATTGTGGCCGAGGACGGGGAGATCTTAGACCGGGTGGCGTTTCGTGTCAGCCCGTAAAGCCCTCATCTCAGCGCCCCGTCGAGAAAGACTGTCGATGGACGACCGCCGGCCCCCCCTGCTCCGGCACAAAGTCTATGGCCAGGCGTCCGAGTTCATGCCGGCCAAGCTGCTTCGGGAAGCCCGTCGCCAAAAGGCGCTGCCGGACGGCCGACTGCCGCGGGTGTGTGTGCTCGATCCTGACGGGGATATTGTGGCCAACCTGCTAGCGCGTGGCCAAGCCCAGCCTAACCCGTTCTGGGCGTGTTATCACACCAGCATGTATAATTTTTGCCGGGACGGCATCGAGTGCGGGATTGTCGGCTCGGTTGTCGGGGCACCGTTTGCCGTTCTGGTGGCCGAGGAGTTATTTGCCTCGGGCTGTGAGTTGCTCATTCACGTGACCTCCTCGGGCCAGATTGACCCCAGCTGGCGGCCGCCGTTTTTCCTGCTGGTTGAAAAGGCCCTGCGAGACGAGGGCACCAGCTATCACTATCTGCCCGCCGCCGACTTCTCGCACCTGCGTCCAGAACTGCTCGACCTGCTCCACGATGCCTTTGGCGCCCTCGACACGCCGCTATACCGGGGTGCGACCTGGACAACCGACGCCCCCTTTCGAGAAACCCGGACAGCCATCGGTCAGGCTCTAGCGCGGGGCATTGTGGCGGTCGAGATGGAGGTGGCCGGGCTGTACGCCTTTGCCCAGGCGCGGGCCAAACCGGTGGTGTGTTTTGCCCATATTACCAACCAGATAGGCGACGTTGAGGGCGATTTTGAGAAGGGCGAGGCCCAGGGCAGCCGGGCCGCCCTGGACATCATTCTGGCCACGGCAAAAACCTGGCTGGCCGCCCACCCCGGCCCCCTCTGAGGGCGCGTGGCAGCCAAGTGCCGAGGGTTGCAGAGGCTTGTCGAATCTTGCTATGTATCGGCGGCAAAGGGGCGAGATTGATGGATACAGAACACAGCCAACCGTCTTCACAGCAAAACAGAGAAATTGCCACCCTGGGCGGCGGCTGCTTCTGGTGTCTCGAAGCGGTCTATGTCGAACTTGAGGGCGTCGATCAGGTGGTGTCCGGTTACTCGGGGGGAGCGGAGCCGAACCCGTCTTACGAGGCGGTGTGTGCGGGGACGACGGGCCACGCCGAAGTGGTCCAGGTGACGTATGACCCGAGTGTCATTTCTTTCCAGGATATTCTGCAGGTCTTCTTCGCCATTCATGATCCGACCACCCTGAATCGCCAGGGCGCGGATGTCGGTACCCAGTACCGCTCGGCGATTTACTACCACACACCCGCCCAGGCCGAGATTTCCACCGCCGTCATTCGAGAGCTTGAGGCGGCTGGTGTGTGGGATGGCAAGATCGTGACCGAGGTCACCCCGGCCGAAACCTTCTATCCGGCCGAAGACTACCACCAGGACTTCTTTGCCCGGAATCCCTACCAGCCCTACTGCCAGTATGTGGTTGCTCCCAAGGTCTTGAAACTCCGCAAGGCGTTCACCGACAAGCTCAAGCGCTGAACTTTTCTGCCGGCTCTCCAGCAGCGGTCACGCGGCAATGCCGGGGTCGCCCACACGGCTCCGGCATCGCCCCTTATGCACAGGCGCTACGGCTCAGAGCGGATAGCCCTGGCGTTTCAGGCGCCGGGCCGCTTCGCGAAAGCTGAGACTGCTCAGCCGTCCCCTGTTGTGGTGCAGAAATGTCAGCACCCGCTCGGGCGCGGTGGCCGAATAATCACGCAGCGCCCAGCCGATGGCTTTGCGAATGAAGAAGGCGGTTTCGCCCGCAGTCTGAAGGCAGTAGCCAAACAACCGCCCCTCATCGGTGTCCTCCATGTGGTGAACCTGTGACAGCAGGGCGGCGCGGCGCAGCCACATATCCTGGTCGTTAATCCAGACGTCCAGGGTCGGGCTGACGGCCGGGCGGTGGTGGTACAAGACCCGGCCGACCAGGTGGATGGCAATCTCATCCACAAAGTCCCACCAGGCGCCGCCTTGGATGAGCCGTTTGTACAGGGCCAGCGAGCGAGGCGTGACAAAGTCGGCGTACAGCCGCGCCATACGGATGGCCAGGTATTTTTCCTCCCGATGGGACAGGACCCACAAGCCTGTCACCGCCCGTTCATAGGTGTCGTGGTCGGCGATGGGGAAACGGTCTCTGACTGCGGTGGCAATCCGGTCCCGCTCAGGCTTGGCCACGCCATAAAACGGCATGTCGGTCTTTATATAGGCGGCCATCGGACCGGCCTTGGCCGGGTCGGCGTGTGAGCCCAACTGGCCGCTCACAAAGGCGCACAACTCGGCGACCGAGGAAAGTGCCGGGGCTGACGCCTGTGTCCGAAGCCGCACCATCCCTCCCACCATAGCCGACGCTCCGTCGCCCAACCATCCCCGCCTGGCACGCCTTGTCTTGCCCGGTTCGGGGTGCTTTAACCAGCCACAAGGAGGACAGCCATGGCCAGGTTTGAAGACTACGCCGAGAGCTACAAGCACGTGCGCATGGAACGCCGCAACGGGATTTTGCAGATGCAGCTGCACACGGACGGCGGCACGCTACGCTGGGGAGAGAGCCCGCACTCCGAGTTGGGACGCTGCTTTTACGATATCGGCAGTGACCCGGATAACAAGGTCATCATCATGACCGGAACGGAGGACAAGTTTATCGCCCGGTTTGCCCGAGAGGAGCGATTGGATATGACCCCTCAGCGCTGGGATCATATTTATTGGGACGCCAAGAAACTGCTGATGAACCATCTCGATATCGAGGTGCCGATGATTGCCGCCGTCAATGGCCCGGCCACCATCCACGCCGAACTGGGCGTGTTGTGCGATATCGTGCTGGCGACCGAGGACAGTGTCTTCCAGGACGCGCCGCATTTTCCGAACGGCATCGTGCCGGGTGACGGTGTGCATGTGGTGTGGCCGCTGCTGCTGGGCATCAACCGGGGACGCTATTTTCTGCTGACCGGCCAAAAGCTGTCGGCTCAGGAAGCGCTGGACCTGGGGGTGGTGAACGAAGTCGTGCCCCGCGACCGCCTGCTGGCGCGGGCCTGGGAACTGGCCGAGCAGATCGTTGACAAGCCGCCGCTGACCGTCCGCTATGCCCGGGTCGCCCTCACCCAGCAACTCAAGCGGCTGATGCTTGACAACCTCGGCTACGGTCTGTCCCTGGAAGGCTTGGGGGCCAACGATTATTGGCCGGGCGGGAAAAAGCGCTAGGCGCGGCTACTGAAACGGCGCGTCGTTGGTTTGGCCCAGCAGATACTTGCCCGACAGCTCCGCCACCCGGTCAGGATGGGCGTTAATGTGCAGCGGCATGGCCTGAAAGTCACGGTAGCGACGCTCAAAAGAGCCGCTCTCGCGCAGCCCGTTGCCGCCCTGAACTCTGAGCAGCAGACGCATGGCTTCATCACACAGCCGCAGGGCAACCATGCTGTAGTTCAGCTGGCGCAGATAATCGGCCTCAGTCGGGCTGATGCCGGCTTCGATACGGGCGTCGGTCTCGGCACAGCCGGTTTCGACCGCCGCCCGGGCGGCGGCAATCGAGGCGCCGGCCTGACCGATGTTCAACTGCACGGCCGGTCGCTCGGCGACCTTGACGCCAAAGATGGCGACCCGCTCAGCCAGCTCGGCGCAGGCTTCCTCCAGCGCGGCGTTGGCCAGGCCAACCGCCTGGGCGCCGAGCCACAGGTCTGACACGGCAACCCAGTCCTCCCGGTAGCGCTGGGCAACAACCGGGGTCTGGGGGTCACGGAAGGTGTAGCGAAAATCGAGCGGAAAGGGCCGCAGCAGGGAGACCGGAACCGAGACGGATTCATAGTTGATATGATCCGTGGCAGACGCCCGCAGGCTCATCGAGTTCCAGGTCGGATCGACCGACACCCCCGGGGCGTCGGTTCGGACCAGCGTAAAACGCAGATCCGGCTTGCCCTTGGGCTGTGTCTCGCCACCGTCCAGCGCAAACAGACACGCCGCCCACTCGCCGTAGCGCGAACCGGAGGCAAAACTGGCCCGGCCGTTGATAATCACCCGGTCTCCATCACGCCGGCCGTGGACGCTCGTCCCAGCCCCGGCCGGAAAACTGACCCATTCCCGCCTGTCCACAATCTGTCGTAACAGGTCTGCCGCAGCCGGTCCCATCTGGGCCACAATGAAGTGGAACACGCACAGATGGTTCCACAGGCACCAGGCGGTTGAGGCGCAACGGGCGGCCACGGCCTCCAGCTCTCTGGCAATCTGGCCGATACTGGCCTCCACACCGCCGATGTTGCGGCTGGCCGACAGGCGCATGACGTCGGTCTGTTTCAGGGCTCGAATCAAATCCGGGTCCACATTCCGGGTGCGGTCGGCCTGGGGGGCTTGTTCGGCAATGCGGGCGAGCAGGGGGGCACACACCAACTCGTGCTCACGCCCCATAAAATCGTGTACCGTGTTCATGGACGGACTCCTTCAGCGCGCGTCTCGGCGCATGGTGGCAGCGGTGCCGGAGCGTGTCAAGCGAGCTGCCGTCCGGGCGTGTTCCGTGCTACAGTTCCGGGCAAAGGAGGAGCGATCCATGCAAGACCTGTGCCTTTTGTCGATTGCAGAGTTGGCGCCGCAGATCCAGCGTCGCGAGGTATCTCCGCTTGAGGTCACTCGAGCCTATCTGGATCGGATTCAGGCTGTTGACGGACAGCTGAACAGCTATATCAGCCTCACCGCCGAGCGTGCCCTGGAGGACGCCAAAGCCGCCGAAACAGCGATACAGGCCGGAACCTACCGTGGCCCGCTGCACGGCATCCCGCTGGCCCACAAAGATATTGTGGCCACCGAGGGGATCAAAACGACCTGCGGCTCACGGGTGTTGAAAGACGCCCTACCCGACTACGACGGCGCGGTGATTGAGCGTTTGCAGGCTGCGGGTTCCGTCCTGCTGGGCAAACTCAACATGAACGAGTTTGCAACGATCATCCCCAGTCCGCATTTTGGTCCGGTGAATAATCCGTGGAACCTGGAACATAGTCCCGGCGGGTCGAGCAGCGGTTCGGGAGCGGCGGTGGCCGCGGGCCTGTGTGCCGGGTCGCTGGGGACGGATACCGGGGGCTCGATCCGCATTCCGGCCGCCTTTTGTGGAACGGTCGGCCTCAAGGCCAGCCATGGCCGGATCAGCCTGTACGGGGTAACGCCCCTGGCCTGGTCGCTCGACCATATCGGACCGCTGACCAGAACGGTCAAGGACGCGGCGCTCATGCTGCACGCCCTGGCCGGCTACGACCGGCGGGATGTCGTCTCAAGCCAGACGCCGGTTGTCGATTACACGGCAAAACTGACCGGGGAGATCAGCGGCATGCGCCTGGGAGTGCCAGCCCACTTTTTCCCCGACTCGACCGATCCCGAGGTCCAGAGCGCGTTTGAGCAGGCGGTCCAAGTCCTGGCCGGCTTGGGCGCCCGGATTGAAGACGTCGAGCTACCCGCGCTTGACCGGGTGTGGCCCGACATCGCCGAGGTGCTGCTGAACGCCGAGGCCAATGTGTGGCACGAACCCTATCTGCAAAGCCAGGCCGATGACTATGGCCCCAAGGTGCGCCGTTTTCTCGAACGGGGCAAACCCACGCTGGCCACCGACTATGTCAAGGCCCGCCACGCCCAGGCCCGTTTTCGCCAGGACATGCTGGCCCGTTTTGGCCGGCTCGACGCGATATTGACTCCGGGTGAGCTGATTCCCGCCCCGCGCCATGACGCCCGTTCGGCGACGATCAAGGGCCGCGAGGTCAAGCTCATGTCGGCCCTGATCTCGGCCACCTGTCCGTTTAATGTGACGGGCCAGCCGGCTTTAAGCCTGCCGTGCGGTTTTACCCGTAGCGGACTGCCGCTGGCGCTACAGATTGTGGGCAAACCGTTTGATGAGGCGAGCGTGTTGCAGGTCGGCCATGCCTACGAAGTCCACACCGACTGGCATACGCGGCGGCCACCGCTCCCGGCCTGAGTGAGGCAGTGCGAGAGCGCTATATGAAGCTCAAGGCCGTTAAGGGAGATGTTGACTCATACTCAATGAGTCAATTATACTCCTGTTATGACAAAACGCCTCCAGGTTCTCTTTGATGAGGAAGAATATCGAGAGATTCAAGGTGCGGCCCAACGGCAGCGAATGACTGTGGCAGAATGGGTTCGCCAAGCGCTGCGCAAGGCGCGAAGCACTCATTCTGGCACAATCGATGCCAAGCTGCGCGCCATCACCGATGCGTCGCGGCACGAATTTCCAACAGCCGATATAGAGGTGATGCTGCGGGAGATCGAATCGGGGCGACGTCTCCCGTGATCTTCATCGACTCCAACGTGCCGATGTACTTGGTAGGCGCGCCACATCCGAACAAGGGCCGCGCGCTTGCGTTGCTCGCGCAGTTAGTACGAGCCGGAGAACGACTCGTCACCGACGTGGAGGTCTACCAGGAGATCCTTCATCGATACACGGCGATTCAGCGGCTGGATGCCATTGACGCCGCGTTCGAGAGCCTGGATGCGATTGCCGACGATATTCTGACCTTTGGCATGTCTGAAATCCGTGCCGCCAGGGTGCTCATCGGCTCTGTGGATGGTCTGTCCGCACGGGACGCCTTGCACGTGGCCGTGATGCGCCAGGCCGGGATCAATCGCATCCTGAGCTTCGATAAGGGTTTCGACGCTTGCCCCGGCGTCGACCGCCTGGGTTGACCCTCCATCCTCCGAGTGGAACAGAGGTCGGACGTGCGTGCCTCGAAACGGCGGTATTACGGCGGGTTCTCCTGCCCAAACCAGGGAGCCGAACGAAAGGCCGATGTACACACCTTACTCCCGCGCCGCTTTGACCATTTCCACCAGCACCTTCCTCGCCTCCTGACTGCTGCGAACCTCGTGGGGAAAGGCCAGCCGCAGCCCGCGCAGCCGTTCTCCGCTGCGCACCCGCAGCCGAAAGCCCAAACGGTCGATCCCGATCATCTCGGCTGAATCGGCTTTGATATCGCGGTAGGCCCGGCAGTACAGCCGCAGGGCATCGGCGTGGTCGGCGTTCATGTGCTCAATAATCCCGGCCGCCACCTCGGCCAGGGGATCCCACTCGGCCCGGGTGTAATCGGCGGCGGCGACCCAGCCCATGGCCCCGAAGCCGCCGACATAGTACACGTCGGTCACGTCCATGCGATAGAAGCCGAAATCGTCAAAATCGACCCAGGCTCGCGCGTTTTCATAGCGCGCCAGATAGCCCGCCCTGCTTGTCTCCAGGTCCGCCTCGGGCAGGGCCGTGACCTGACCCAGCAGCGTTGCCCGTGCTCCGGCCAGCGGATCGCCGGTCCAGCCGGGTTGGCTG
Organism: Deltaproteobacteria bacterium; assembly: GCA_012271025.1. The sequence continues at coordinate 13,062 of JAAXHF010000520.1, forward strand.
ACCAGCAGGCTGGCGTGCGGGTCGGTCTTGAGGTTTTGGGTGTGCATCGCCATCACGCTGATCAAAAACACCGGACGGCCGTGGTCGTCGAGGGCATACGGCATGACCGAGCCGAACGGCCAGCCGGGATGTTTGCGGGACATGCTGGACAGGGTACCCGTCCGGCCCAGATACAGCAGGGTCCGCACCTGCTCGGCAAAGGACGGTTCGGGAACGCTCGGGGCTGACGAGTCCGTCCGGGCGTGTTGGCTGCCCAAGGTGGGTGATGATCTCTTCCCAGAGTCATCATCACCCACCTTGCTGATCGGTTCTTGCTTGGACGCTTGCGGCATGGGGATCTCCTCAACAATGCAGACCGCTCTCTCACAGGCGGCCTCACGGGCGTTTCACCTCCAGGTGGTGCCGGACCCACTCCAGCGCGGCCTCACGGCTGGCCAGCCGTCCCTCCAACTGGGCGTCCTCGACCGCAGTCAGAATGTCTTTGAAGCGCGGTCCGGGGCGCAGGCCAAGCCCGATGAGGTCCCGGCCGGTCAGCAGGCGCGGTGGAGCGATACGGGCCGGCCCCAGGCTTTCTTGCTGCTGACGACAGAATTCGTAAGGACGCAGGTCGCCGCTCGAGGCCAGGGCATCAATACGGATCAGCTCCAGCAGTTCTTCGATACCCTCTTCGCGCAGAAAACGCTTGAGTTTGGCCGGGCGCATGGCCGGGGCGTTGAGCGCGCGCAGATGGTTCTCGACCAGATAGGCCACCCGCTGCCACACCGCACGCGAACGTTTCAGCCGTTGACAGATGGCAACGGCCTGCTCCGCCCCCTGTTCGCAGTGGCCATAAAAGGTGATGCGCCAGCCCTTTTGGCTGCGGCACTGCGGCTTGGCCACGTCATGCAGCAGCGCGCCCAGGGCCAGGGCTTCACTCGGCCGGTCCTCCGCTCCCCGCTTGTCCAGTTCGGCCAGCAGCAGCAGGGTATGGATGAACACATCCCCTTCGGGGTGAAAGTCCGGCGACTGCTCAACCCCGCGTAGCCGCTCAATTTCGGGCAGGACGACGGCCAACAGGCCGGACTCGGACAAGAGCTGAAAACCACGCTGGGCTCCGCCCTGGATGAGGAGCTTGACGACCTCATCGCCGATGCGTTCCCAGGCGATTGTGGCGATTGTCGGCGCGAGTTGTCGGATGGCGGCGAACGTCTCGGGGGCGATGGAAAATCCCAGCCGGGCGGCGAACCGCACCGCGCGGAGCAGGCGCAGGCGATCCTCGCCGAAACGGGCGAACGGATCGCCAATCGCCCGGATCACCCGCTCGGCCATGTCGTGTTGGCCGCCCACATAGTCAAGCACCCGCTCCGTAGCGGTGTCATAGAACATGCCGTTGATGGTGAAGTCGCGCCTCAAGGCGTCTTCCCGCGCGTCGGTAAATCGGACACTGGTCGGGTGGCGGCCGTCGACATAGCGGCCGTCGGCGCGAAAAGTCGCCACCTCGCACACATGCTGTCCGCTCGTTACCAGGACAACCCCGAACTGCATCCCAATCGGGACGGCGTGTGGAAACAGGCTCAGGACCTGCTCGGCCTCGGCGCTGGTTGCCACATCAAAGTCCTTGGCCTCCAGTCCCAGCAGCCGGTCGCGGACACAGCCCCCGGCCAGGTAGGCGCTGAAACCGTGGGCGCGCAGGGTGTCAATAATTGTTCGGGCGTGGCGTTCTTGCGGGCTCACCCCGGTATGGTGACACGGGCCACAAGCGGGATCAACAAGGCGGACGCTGATGACCGTGTTGAATCGGAAAGAGATCAGCGTCCGCCTTGCCAACACACGGGTCGGCTTGTGGGGCACGTCGCGGCTGGTTAGAGTTGGCACAAAGCCGGCCGAGCCACCGAGGGTGCCGAGACGCGGGCGTCGGCGCGGTGCATGGAGACTAAGGAGGAGCGTGAGGCGGTGAAAATAACGGCAGAGCAGGTATGCGCCGCAACAGGTGGGACGCTGACCTCCGGACAGGCGGATACGCTGTTCCGTTCGGTCACGATCGATTCCCGGACGGCTACCCGGGGAGCCTTATTCGTTCCCCTGCCGGGCACCAGGACCGACGGCCATGCCTATCTTGGGGCGGCCGTTCAAGGCGGAGCCGCAGGCTTCCTGTACGCCCCCCACGCCGCCCCCGTACTCAGGGGAATCGACGCTGACGCCTTAGCGGCAGGGGCGGTGGGCATCGGCGTGTCCGATCCGCTGACCGCCCTCCAGGCTCTGGCGGCCTGGCACCGCACCCGAC
>JAAXHF010000567.1 GCA_012271025.1 Deltaproteobacteria bacterium
CTTCATGGCCCCGCCGGGCTACAACTCGCGCGAGGGCACCCGGCGTCTGATCGAGCAGTACAAACACTCGCTGCGTCCCGACCCGCTGTACGGCGGGGTTGACGCCGCCGGCTGGGACAAGGTGGTCGAGAGCAACCGGGTCATCGTCGGCAGCCCGGACACCGTCATCAAGAAGATCCGTCAGATGCTGACCGAGGTCCGGCCGGGCATCCTGGGCGTGTGGACCAACGACGGCACGATCAACCACGCGGACACCATGCGTTGCCTGCAACTGATGGAAAAGGAAGTCCTGCCGGCAGTCAGGGAAATGGGCCAGGAACTCGACCTGCCCGGACCGTTCGAGCAAGCACCATAGGGAGACCAGCATGCCAACACCATACCAAGAAGAGTTTGTCGAGGTGGCCGGGGCGAAAATCCAGCTCCTGAAGGGCGGACAGGGCGACCCCCTGGTGCTGTTCCACAGTATCGAGGGCAGCCTGGGCTGGCGTCGCTACCACGACCAGCTGGCCGAGCAGTGTACCGTGTATGCGCCGACCCTGCCGGGTTTTGGCGCGTCCGAGCGGCCGGATTGGGTCGAGAGCTTTTTCGATCTGACGCGCTTCTCCTTGTGGCTGGTCCAGGCCCTGGGGCTGGAGAAAACCGCCCTCGGCGGCCACTTCATCGGCGGCTGGCTGGCGGCCGAAATGGCGGTCATGAGCCCCCAGCTGATCGACCGGCTGGTTCTGGTCGATGCGGCCGGCATCCAGCCCCAGCAGGGCGAGATTACCGATATTTTTCTGCACGGTCTGGAGGGCACCCGTCAGCTGACCTACTTCGAGCCCAAAAACGTGCCCGAATACGACGAGTTGTTCGGCCGCAAGCCGTCCAGGGAAGAGCGCACTATTCTGACCCAGAACCAGGAAACCGTGGTGCGCTACTGCTGGAAGCCGTATATGTACGACCGCAGCCTGCCCTACCTGCTGTCGCGGCTGAACATCCCGACCCTGGTCGTCTGGGGACGCGACGACCGGATTGTGCCGCTCGAGTGCGGCCAGCGCTACCAGCAGGCGATTCCCGGCGCGCGCCTGGAAGTCCTGCCCGAGTGCGGCAACTGCCCGCCGCTGGAAAAGCCCGACGCCTTCAGCCAACTGGTCGGTGAGTTTGTCCACGCCTGAACAACAGGAGAATCCCGGCATGCCACTCCATCCCGAGGTCCAAAAAGCCCTGACGGTCATGAACGATACTATTCCACCGCTGCACACCCTGCCGCCCCAGCAGGCGCGTGCCCTGATGGAAGACATGCGCGGTCCGGCGGCCGAACCCGAGGCGGTCGGCGCGGTCGAAAACCGCAAGATTCCGGGCCTGGCCGGCCCCCAGGCGGTGCGCATCTACAGCCCGGAGGGCGACGGTCCGTTTCCGGTGCTGGTCTATTTTCACGGCGGCGGCTGGGTGGTCGGCAGTCCCAATACGGTTGACGCCTCATGCCGGGCGCTGACCAACCTGGCCGGCTGTATCGTGGTCTCGTCCAGCTACCGCCTGGCCCCGGAACACAGGTTTCCGGCCGCTATCGACGACTGCTATGCGGCCACCCGCTGGGTTGCGCTGAACGCCGCAGCGCTCAACGCAGACGCGGCACGGATTGCCGTGGGCGGGGAGAGCGCGGGCGCCAACCTGGCCGCTGCGGTTGCCCTTAAAGCCGGCCAGCAGGGCCTGCCGCGCCTGGCCTACCAGCTGCTGATGTATCCGGTGCTCAACCACGCCTTTGACACGCCGTCGTACCGGGACAACGCCGAGGGCTACTTCCTGACCAGCGACATGATGGCCTGGTTCTGGGAGCAGTATTTGAACGATGCAGCCGACGGTCACAACCCGCTGGCCTCGCCGCTGCGGGCCTCAGACCAGTTCCTCGGCGGACTCCCGCCGGCCTGGATTGCCGCAGCCGAGTTCGACCCGTTGCGGGACGAAGCCGCCGCCTATGCGGCCAGACTGGGAGAGGCCGGGGTGGCCGTGCAGTACACCTGCTATGCGGGTCTGATCCACGGCTTCATGGGCATGGCCCCAGCCATCGAGCCGGCCAGGATTGCGCGTGAAGAGGCGGCGACAGCGCTGAAGGCCGCCTTCGCCGAATAAAGAGCCGGATGCGCCTGTTCAGAGGGTTTGGTACTGTCCCAGCCCGTAGGGGCGGGTTTGAAACCCGCCCCTACCCGCGAAAGAATCACTTCGTGTGATGCACAGCCATCTCAACCCGATAGTCCAGCCCGGGCGCGAGCGTCCGGCTCACATAGCAGCTGCGGGTGGCCGGCTCCAACAGCGTCCTGAGTTGCGCCTCATCGGCCGGCGCCCAGACCTCCAGCGTCAGCCGAATGTTCTTGAGATGCCCAGTCGGATTGGCCCGGACGTGGCCTTCAATCCGCTCGACTGTGACACCCCGGCGACGGGCCGTGGCTTTGAAGGCAATCGTCAGGCAGGCCACCAAGGCAGCCAGAAAGGCCGACACCGGGTCGGGACCGGCATCGCCGCCGCCGTCGTCGACCGGTTCGTCCAGGGTCCAGCCATGGTTGTGGCTGCGGACGTGAACGGCGTAGGCATCAGCGTCCGAGACAGTGCGGATTTCCCGTCTGTCAAGCACCGCTCTGGACTCATCCGGGCCGGTCGAGCCTAAGTCTTCGAGCGCACGTTTGAGGCTGTGGGTAAACCCGGCCGCAGCCACACCGTCCGTCACCCGGTGGTCATAGGCGATGCTGAGCG
>JAAXHF010000077.1 GCA_012271025.1 Deltaproteobacteria bacterium
CCTCGATGCCCTGCTGGCCGAAGCTGAGGTGCTGGACGCGGACTTTCAGGCCAAAACCGCCCACCGCGACCAACTGCAGAACGAAATTGACGAGATCAACCTGAGCATTCGTGAGTGGACCGATACCCTCCGGCGGCTGACCACTGACCGCGAGCGCTTGAGGCAGCGGCGGGACGATGCCGTGCTGTTCGCCTCCGACGGGTTCATCATTCCCTACTTTCCGACTATCGAGCAGGTCGTGCTGCCGGAATTTGATCGGAGTAATTTTGATACCCCATTGCAGCGTGTGGACCGCTGTATCTCGTGTCATGTCGGCATCAATCGCAGCGGCTTCGAGGATCAGCCCCACCCGTATAAAACCCACCCCCAGCGTCGGCTCCTGCTGGGCAATCACGTCGGCTGTACACCGTGCCACGAGGGGCAGGGGGTAGCGACCAACAGCATCGCCCAGGCCCACGGCAACGTCCAGTTCTGGGAACATCCGCTGTTTGAGGGCGAGAAGGTCGAGGTTAACTGCATCAAGTGTCATGCCGACGTGCAGGATGTGGAATTCGCCGAGAACATCGCCCGAGGTGAAAAGCTGTTCATGCAGGTCGGGTGTACCGGCTGCCACTTGGTCGAGGGCTATGGTGAGGCGCGCAAGATTGGTCCTCACCTGAGACGGGTAGCGGCCAAAGCCGACCCGTCCTGGCTGGTCGAGTGGGTGACCAACCCGCACGAATTCCGTCCCCAGACCCGCATGCCGCACTTCTTTTTGACCCCCGAGCAGGGCAAAGCCGTTGCCGCCTATCTGCTCGACGCGAGTCAGGAAGAGGGCGCGGCCTGGCTGGCCTCACATCCTGAGCCGGAGGGCATCGATCCGACCGACGCCGCCCTGGTCGAACGGGGCAAAGCCCTGGCCGATGCAGTCGGCTGTCGGGGCTGTCATATGCTCGAAGAGGGGCAAACTGCGACCTTGGTCGGCTCGGCCAAGACCTATGCGCCACTGCTGGCCCGGATTGCCGAAAAGACCAACCCGCGCTGGCTGTACCACTGGATTAAGAACCCGCGCGACTACTCTCCGCATACCGCCATGCCGAGTCTGCGGCTGACCGATGACGAGGCCAGAGCCATTGTCTCCTATTTGATGACGCTGGGGGAACAACCGGCTGCCTTTGCCGACCGGCCTGACCTGGCCGATGCCGAGCTGGTCAACCACGGCCAAGCCCTCGTCCGGCAGTACGGCTGTCACGGTTGTCATGAAATCCCGGGCATGGAACGAGAGGGCCGGGTTGGGGTTGAGCTGTCGGCCTTTGGCTCCAAGACGCTTGAAGAGCTGTACTTCGGCAACCGGACCGATGTCCCGCACAGCTGGGACGGCTGGACCTACTACAAGATCAAGGAGCCGCGCGGCTACGCCACTGATCGCATCGAGCAGCTCATGCCGTGGTTTGACTTGCCGGATGAGGACATCCGCCTGATCCGGGTTTTTCTGGCCAGTCGCACCGAGGGAGAATTTGCCGAAGCGTATCACGCCCACAGTAAATGGACCGATGCCCTGGTCGAAGGCCAGCGGATGGTCCAGTACTACAACTGTACCGGCTGTCACCTGATAGAGGAAAAAGGCGGGGACATCCGGGTACTGTACGAAGAGAGCCCGACCCTGGCCCCGCCCATCCTCAAAGGCCAGGGCGAGAAGGTCCAGCCCGAATGGTTGTACGAATTTCTGAAAGGTCCGACCCCGATCCGGCCTTGGCTCGAAGTCCGTATGCCGACCTTCCACTTCGACGATACCGATGCCCGGAGTGCGGTGGATTACTTTGTTGCCCAGGCCAAGCTCGAAAACCCGTACACCTATCTGAATCCGACCGAACTCTCGCCCCACATGCTCCAGGCCGGCGAGGTGCTCATGTCTGACGACTATTTCGCCTGTTTCTCGTGTCATCAGCAGGGCGACAAAAAACCGGAGGGACCGCCCGAGGGCTGGGCGCCTGATCTAGAACTGGCCAAGGACCGTCTGAACCCGGACTGGGTCGTCAGATGGATTGAAGAGCCGCAAACACTCATGCCGGGAACGCGCATGCCGAGTTTCTATCCGGGCGGACCGGATGACATTCTGGGGGCCGATGAACCCAGACAGATGGAGGCCATGCGCGACTATATCTGGACCTTGGGTGTTCCTCAGATGGCGCAATTGGCCGAACCGAGCGCGACTGCACCCCCTGAGGACCCGGCCGCACGTACACAACCCGTCCCTGAGACGGCGCCGCCAGAGGAGTCGCTTGAGACGGATCAACAGGACGTCGCCCCCGCTGCCTAGCGGGTGAAAGAGAACACACAAAGACAAGGAGGAGATATGTACCGTGTAAAATCCCTGGCTGTGGCTGCCCTGAGTATTCCCGTCCTGACGCTGTCGAGCGCCTGGGGCTATGAGGGCGGAGCGGTGAGCAATGGCGGAACAATTGCCGGAACGGTGAAGTTTGCTGGCGAGGCGCCGGCTCTGGCTCAGATCGAAGTGACAAAAGATACGGCGGTGTGTGGCCAGACCGAGAAGTTTGACGAGGCGCTTGTGGTTGGAGAGGGCAACGGGATCAAGAACGTGGTGGTGTCGATTGCCAACATCGAAAAGGGCAAGGCCCAGGCGGCCGAAGGCGGGACGCTTGACCAGAAAGAGTGCGTGTACGCGCCACGGGTGGTCCTCTCGCCGGCCGGAGCTGATCTGAACATTCTGAACAACGATGGGATTCTGCACAATATTCATACCTACAGTGAGGCCAACTCCCCAATCAACAAGGCTCAGCCGAAGTTTCGGAAGAAGATGACGCAGAACTTCGCGCAGCCCGAAACGGTTCGGGTCGAGTGCGACGCCCATGCCTGGATGAAGGGCTGGCTGGTGGTGACCGACCATCCCTACTATGCCGTTACTGACGCCAGTGGAACGTTTGAGTTAGCGGACGTGCCGGCTGGTTCCTATACTCTGAAGATTTGGCATGAAACCCTGGGTGAGATGACCCAGGATGTCACGCTGGAGGCCGGAGGGGCGGCTTCGGTTGCGCTTGAGATGGCGCAGCAATAGAATCCGGGTTTGATTGGAGAAGAGGCCGTTCGGCCTCTTCTTTTTTAATAAAAACTATATCTGACTATAGTCAAAAACTAATATTCCAGAAAGACCGAATTTTTTGTTCATCCTATTGGGGCTGTGTGCTCAGGACCTTTTCTCCCTGCTGCCAGCGTTCGGCCCCGTCAGACTGAGTCAGGGCTTGGTCCAGAGCCTGGCAGAGTTCGTGATGGCTGCCATCAAGGCCGGCTGTGGTCACGCTGTCGGTGAGACCGCTGAGCACCGCATTGCCCATCACAAACGCCTGGGTGTCTATTGGGACTTGACGTGCAGATGAGCCATGTCCATACGCCTGTTCACAGTCTGCCAGCCGCAGCGAATTCCAGGCGCGGCATTTGAGAGGACGGGCTTCATAGGCCATACAGCGGTTATTGCGCAACAGCGGGCAGGCGAGGGGGGCGTCTTTTTCGGCGGGAGCCTGTTGGCACTGGAGCCGGGCGCTGAGGCGGTGGCGCAGCGCGTCGAGTTCCGAGGTCGAGCAGTGGCTGCGGAGCCAGCGGGCGAGGTGGAGCGCTTCGGCCGTCGTGACCAGAACGACGGGCAGGTAGCAGCACCAGGCACATCCCGCGTGACAGGCACGCTGATTTTTTTGCGGAGACTGAGCGATGAGCGTATCTGCCCAGCCCTGGGCATTGGCGATAAGGCGGCTCAGCCTGTCCGTGTCCGATTGGAGAATGGCTGTTGCGTCATGAAATTCCGCAGCATAGACCCGCAGTTCCTCTGCGGCAGCCGGCGGTAAGCCCCGGGCGATGAGGGTGTCGAGGTACTGCGCGATCTTAACCGGGGAACTCAGCTGCTGCAGGGCGGCTTTGAGCATTGCAACCGGGGGGACGGGGGAGGGGGACGGCGGAGCGGACCGCTTACGTCTGGCCTGTCGGCGCCGTTCGGCTCGGTTCATGGCGTTCTCCTGCGTTCTTGTGTATGACTCTTGCGCCGCCTGTGTCAAGAAAGCTGCCACGCGCATGGGAAGCGTGGCAGAGACGGGCAGGCGGCGCAAGGGCTTGAGTTCTTCAGCCGGCGGCATACAATGGGCGACCAACGCCACAGTTCAGGAGGGAGAAGTTATGGCCAAAGTCACGCAAGTATTCGATCCGCTCGACGCTGCCCTGGTCCGGACCGATGAAGAAGATTGGATCCAGAGCGGAGAGGGCAACGAGTTCAAGGTGTTGCGGATCAGTAAAGAGACAGGAGCCTGGAGTGCCCTTATTCGGGCCAAAAAGGGCCAGGTCAATCCCCCGCATACCCATCTGGGGGCGGCCGACTTTTACGTTATCTCGGGCGGCTTTGACTATCGGGGCGGATCTGCGCGAGAGGGCGACTGGGTCTATGAACCGGCCGGCGCCGTTCATGAGGCGACCTCGCATCCGGTTGATACGATCTACCTGGCCAACGTCTATGGTCCGGTCGGCTTCCATGATGCCGAGGGCAATATCGCCCAGGTCTTGGACTGGCGGATGATTCAGCTGATGGTTGACGAGGCCAAGAAAAAGCGCACGAAAGCCCGTTCCAGGCGGCGCACGACGACGGCAAAGAAAACAACCAGCCGCACCAAGCGCAAAGCTGCCTAAGTCCCACCGAAGCGGCCAGGCGCCAGCTGGCCGCACTCCTCAAACGTTCCTCTCCAGATTGTTTTATGACGGCCGTGCCCGTGGGGCTCCGGTCGTCGTGCGTCCTGGTCCGCGAGTGTGGGCTTTGAGCACGGGCTAAACAGTCTCTTATCGCTTGAATAAAGACATACATTTTAATATAAGACTATAGTCAAAATATATTATTCCAGAGATTTCCCCCGCTAAGTAACCCCAAAAATGTGGTTTATGGGGATCTCTTTTTGTCAGATGTTTGGGATATTAGGTTTATGACTATAGTCATAAACTTTTGATATTTCGACTCATACGAAGAGGGACAGACACAGTGAAACACGCACAGCAAAGAACAATACATTTTCCGCTCAGAGGACTGGCCTGCACTCGACGTCGAGGTCGCTACCCGAAACACCGCTGGGCTCCATCACAGCGGTCTCAGGTTGTCGGCTACGTTCATTTCACGGATCGGCCGGCTGGATTGTGCCGCTCTCAATCAGGTGACCCCGCAGTCCAAAGGAATAATCGCACCTGCTGGCTGGGCGTTGCCGCCCAGCCAGCAGGTGCGATACACCGCGCGGGTCTCGGCTCGGGCGCACTTGTTCGGGTTCGGTCGCCGAAAACAGTCTGAGTCTGTGGCTCTCTGCTTGCTTGTCAGCACACACGAGCCCCTGAACACGCTGTAAGCCGCGAGAGGTCAATAGGGCGCCGTTGGCTGCTTTAGGAATGATGAGCTTCCACAGGTGGCAGGTCTGGAGGTCTCTGAAGATACAGACTTAATAGTTGACATAATATATCTTATCAGACATAAAGGAATCGAGATTTTGAGCTTCTGCCCTCCCTATTCGTCCAGCTTATACTCGACCAATTCCTTGAGGGATGAATTGTCGGCCGTGTCCACAAATCTCCGGTAGTAGGCTTGGGCCTGCTGACGGTCCCCGGCGGTCTCGAAAACCTTGGCCAGGGCCAAAAAAGCCTGTGCCTGGCTCGGGCCGTCATTCTCCACAGCCCGGGTATAATGGCTGATAGCCAGCTCAGTATCGTCGGCGTCTTCGGCCAGAGCGCCCAGCTTGAGCCAAGCCAGTTGCACCAGATAATGGTCGCCGTGCCTGGCGTCCGCCACCACGGCCTGATAGGCCGCAACCGCGTTATCCCTCTCCTGCTGTTGCTGATAGGCGTGACCGAGGTGCCAGAAGGCCAACTGCCGCGGCCGGCCGGCCAACAGCTCAGCTGCGGTTTCAAACGACTGAATCGCTCCGGCCAGGGCCTCAGGATCGCGCTCAGGGACAGCGATTTGCTCCAAGCCTGCTCGCAGGGCGTCCAAACCGCTGCTGGTCTGGTGGCGCCATACGAGACTCAATGCGCCCCACCCTACCAGCCCGACCAGTCCGAGGCCGATCACGCTGCCAATCAGCCGCGGCCGCTGCTGACTCCAGCTTGAGACCTGCTGAGCCCAGACCACCAGCCGTTCAATTGGCTGGCGGGTTAAGGCTACTTTGCGTTCGGGTCGCATGACGCAAAAGGGAAGCGTGATGTCCTTGTGATATCAGTTGTTATCACGCTTCCCTTTTCCTTACATCTTGTATTTGAAATCGTCCGGGGACATTTTTTCGAGGATTTCGCTCCACTTGTCGCGCGACACATTGGAGAGATTGGTGTCGTCTTTCTGGCCGTCTTCGAGCTGCTGCAACACGCTGGACGCCTCAAGCACCTGCTTGGCCACAAAGATCGGACTTTTGGTCCGCAGGGCCAGGGAAATCGCATCGCTGGGCCGGGAGTCGATGGTCAGCTTTTTCTCTCCGGCCTGCAGGCAGATCGACGCGTAATAGGTGTTGTCCTTGAGTTCGGTGACCTCAATCGACTCGACCTGACCGCCCAGCTCGTCAATCAAACGGCGGAGCAGATCGTGGGTCATGGGCCGCGCCATCCGAATGCCCTCCAGTTCGGTGGCCATGGCGGTGGCTTCCATGAGACCGATCCAAATCGGCAGATTGAGTTTATTGTCCTCGTCCTTGAGGATTACGATCGGGGTTTTCGTCATCGGGTCGAGGGTTAAACCGCCGACACGCATCTCGATAAAGTTCTCTCGGGCCATGTTGTCCCCCTTATTCCACGCGGCGCAAGGGCGCTCAGGCGGTGACCAGACGATCAATCACCCGGTACAGCTGGTTCAGGTTCCGGCACTCTTCGACCATACTGCAGTATGGCGCGTAGCGGTCCATTTCACTATCCCCAAATCCCCAGGTGAGCTTGCTCTCCGGGTTGAGCCAGATCACCTGTTTGGCGCGCTGTTGCAGCTCTCTGACCACCCACTCGTGGGGGAGATTGTAGTTATTGCGGGCATCCCCCAGGACGATGACCGTGGTGCGCTTATTGATGATCGAGAAATGGTCGCGGTGGAAGGTCCGAAACGCCCGACCAAAATCCGAGTGGGCGTAGATGTTGATGATATTCCCCCGCAAGGAGAGGTCGATGGCCGAATGAATATCGTTGTCCTCAAACAGACGGGTGACCTCGCCGAGGTCGGCGACAAAAATATAACTCCGCACCCGGGAGTACAAATCCTGGATGGAGTACACAAACTGGAGCATGAAACGCGACACGTTGCGCACCGAGTCTGAAACGTCGCACAGGATGACGACCTGAGGCTTTTCTTTTTTCTTTTTATCGAGCACGATCTTGAACGGTACGCCCCCATACTGGAGGTTTTTGCGCAGCGTCTGTTGCAGGTCAAAGCGGCCCTTTTTGGCGTGTTTGCGGCGGATGGCAATGACCTGCTTGAGACGCTGGGCCAGCTTGGCCACCGCCTCTTTCATCTTCCGAATTTCGTCTTCGGTCAGATAATAGAAGCTCTTATCGGCCAGGCTGCGCATCTTTTGCTGGTCGCGGACCTGGGAGTCCTGCTTTTCGAGTTCGGCCCGCACATAGCTGCGAACCATATGGGCCAGATCCTGTAGGCGGCGGTCGAGGTAAGCCATCATCTGTTCAATCTGTTCGGGCGACAGACCGGCCTGCTGCAGGGCGTCTTTCAGGTTGGCCAACTCCTGGGTCAGCTGGCCGAAGCCGAGCTGCTGGGCAACCGCATTGGCAAACTGCCCCTCTTGAAACGAGCGCTGGATATCTTGCAGGTTGGCCTGTTCGGCCGCTTCGCGCAACATGCGTTCCAGCTGACCGGTATTGTTCTCGAGCAGAGCCTGGGCCAGCTCTGACAGCTCAGAGCCCATGTTTTCAAGGGCTTCTTTGAGCTGTTCGAGAAACTCCTGGAACTCTTCTTCGGACATTTCCATGGCCTGCCTGGTTGCCGCGCCGGCCTCTTTGATGATTTCCCCCAGGCCGGTGAAAAACATGTCGAACAGTTCGTCGTAGACCGAGATATCGACCGCACGCTTGACCAGGGTCGAGCGCAGCGTATCCTTGACCACCGCGCGATCCCCCAGGCCGAGCAGGCCCAGGGCGGCAAAGGTGTCCATATTTTCGGCCGCCGACACCTTCAGGCCGTTCTGACGCAGGAGGTTGCCAAATTCAATAATTTTATCGTCCATACGTGCGCACTCCCGTCCGGCGGGGGCGGCCACGCGCTCGCCCCGCCCGCCCCCATTCAGTGCAAGAGGTCTTTGTCTTCCTGCTCGGCTTCTTCAACGGTCTGGGCCTTCTTCTTCTGCAGGTAATCCTTGAGCTCGGCCTCGGCTTTGCGCACATCGCCCTCATACTTCAGGATGGTGTTCAGGGTCTCGTTCACCACCCCTTCTTCAAGCTTGTGCACGTTGAGCAGGGTCAGGGCCTTGGCCCAGTCCAGGGTTTCGCTGATACTCGGGACCTTTTTGAGATCGAGCTTGCGAATGTTCTGGATGATTTCGACCACCTCCCCGGCCAATTTCTCAGACACGCCCGGCACCTTGAGCTTGACAATATCGAGTTCCTGCTTGCGATCCGGAAAATCGATATACAGATGGAGACAGCGCCGTTTGAGCGCGTCCGACATCTCCCGGGCGTTATTGCTGGTCAGCACGACGAGGGGGATCTGCTTGGCCTGCAGCGTACCCAGCTCCGGCACGCTGACCTGAAAGTCGCTCAGCACCTCGAGCAAAAACGCCTCGAACTCACTGTCTGATTTATCGATCTCGTCAATCAGCAGGACGGGTTGCTCGGTGGCCGAGATGGCTTGCAGCAGAGGCCGGGGCAGAATGAAGCGGTCAGAAAAGAACACCGTGTCCTGATCGGCAATCCGCTCCACCGCGTCTTTCAGGGTCGTCGTCCCTTCGAGGGTTTCGCTGATTTTGTCTTTGAGAATCTGGGTATACAGCAGCTGCTTGGCGTACTCCCACTCGTACAGGGCCTTGGCTTCATCAAGCCCTTCATAGCACTGCAGGCGGATCAACTGACACCCCAGAGACGACGCCACGACCTTGGCCAGCTCGGTCTTGCCCACTCCGGCCGGTCCTTCGACCAGAATCGGTTTGCGCAGGTGAGTCGCCAGATAGACGATGGTTGCAATACGCCGATCACAGATATACTGCTCGTCAGCAAATTTGCCGATCACGTCTTCAATAGATTCGAACATCCTTCCTCCCAGGCAAATGATTTGGCCCAACCTAGCATAGGGGTGGGCCAAAGACAACGCGCGCGACCCGCCCGCTCGGCTTGCATTCGGCCCTCCCCACTTCTATAATCCGCCCCCGCAATGTGTACCCTAGCCCTGTATTCGCGCGTCTTTGCCGACTATCCGATTGTGGCTGCGGCCAACCGCGACGAACTCCTGGCCCGCCCCTCGGATCCCCCGCTTCAGCTGGCACGCAAGCCTTGGATCTGGGGCGGCCGCGACCGGGTCGCCGGCGGCACCTGGCTGGGCGTCAACGCCTTCGGTGTCATGGCCGGTATTCTCAACCGCCAGTCACTCCTGCCTCCGGATCCGCAGCGCCGTTCGCGCGGTCAGCTGTGTCTCGACGCCCTGCGCCATCGGTCGGCCGCCCAAGCCGCCAACCACCTGGTCCGCTCCTCCCCGCACGACTATAATCCCTTCACCCTGGTCATCGCCGACGCCCAGCAGGCCTATGTCCTCAATACCGCCCCCACCACGCTCGTCCTGCACTCCCTCAAGCCGGGTCTGTACCTGTTTACCAACCGCGACTTCAACGACCCCAGCTGTCCCCGCATCGCACGTTTGCGGCCCCACTTCCAGCGGCTCGGCCAGACCGACCAGCCCGTCTCCTTTGCCGACCTGATCCCCCACCTGCGCCGTCTGATGGCCGACCACGGTTCGAGTCCGCCCGGCCTGGCAGACCAAAAAGAGGGAACGTGTCAACCTTCCTATACGGATGGAGGACACGTTTCCTCTTCTGACAGCCCTTACCAGCCCGACACCCGCAACAGTCTGTGCCTGCACCTCGACGGCTACGGCACCTGTTCATCCAGCCTGCTGGCCTACCAGACCCACACACAGTCCTACCACTATCTGTTTGCTCCCGGCGCGCCGTGTGAGCACCCGTATGAGACCGTGTCCCTGCCACCGAATCGTGATCTCAACTGATGGAGCAGGACATCACGATTCCCTGCCCGGACCGCTCGCCAGCCATCCCCCGTCGGGCACATACGTCGCGCCCGAGATAAAATCCCCCTGCTCGATCAGAAAGCGGACCGTCCGAACCACATCGCGCGAGCGCCCGAGCCGGCCCAGGGGCGTGTCACGGCGCAGGCGCTCCAACTCGGCAGCCGTATACGTGGCGGGGGGCAAGACCGGGCCGGGCGCAACCGTATTGACCTGCACCTCGGGTGCCAATGCCTTGGCCAGGGCCGCACTCAGGGCGTGGATGCCACCCTTGGAGACACAGTAGGCCAGATAGTCCCGGGACGGCCGCAGCCCGCTCCAATCTCCCAGCTGAATGATTTTTCCTGCCCCCTGACGACGCATGGCCCGGCCCAGGGAAAGCCCGAGGCAGAAGGCCGCAGTCAGGTTGGTGTCCAGAAAGGCGCGCCACTGCCTGGTGCTGAGACTCGCAATGGGGGTGGGGTAAAACAGGGCGGCATTATTCACCAACACGTCGACCCGGCCGGCAAACTCCAGGGCTCGCTCGCTCAACTGCTGGACGTCGGCCACCCGACTTACATCCGCCCTGAGGATGAACGCCCGCCGTCCACGACGGCGGATGGCGGCCGCCAACTCCAAGGCGGACGAGGTATGCACATGAACAATGATATCCGCCCCAGCCGCAGCCAACTCCAGGGCAATCTCCCGTCCCAGCCGCCGGGCCGCCCCGGTCACCAGCACAACACGTCCCTCCAGTTGCACGCCTGTCCCCCATACCGAAAGTGAACGATTACCTTTTCTTACTCAAACGCCCAGCATTGTTGACCTGCGGTCCGTCAGTTGGTCTGGGCAACCCTGCGGCGCGGCAGCTCGATCACAAAGGTCGCCCCTCCCTCGGCGTTATTGTCGGCGCGCAGCGTCCCCTGGTGGAGTTCGACAATCTTTTGGGCAAACGGCAGCCCCAGCCCGGACCCGGTCTCCTTGGTCGAAAAAAAGGGCGAGAAGATATGTTCCAGATCGGTTTCGGCAATGCCCTCTCCCTGGTCGCGGATGGCGACCCACACCCGGTCTGCGTCGCGGCTCAAGGCCAACTCCACTCGACCGCCGGGTGGAGAGGCGTCAATTGCGTTGGTGACCAGGTTGATGACAGCCTGCTTCAGCTTAATGCGGTCCAAGAAGACCTCGCAATCCTGCTCAGCCCCGGTGCACACGAGTTCGACCTGCCGCGCTGCAGCCACCGACTGGAGTTCCTGGCTTACCTCCCGCAACAGCTCGGCAATGCGGTGCGACTGGCGCTGCACGGCCACCTCGCGTGAAAAAATCAACAGGTCGGACAGGGTCGTGTTGAGATCGCGGATGGCCTCGTCGAGTTGCGCGGCTTGCTGGCCGACCTCGCTCAGCCGCTGTGTGGGCGACACCTGTGGGTCGCGCAGACTGTCCTGGAGCAGGTCGCACTGGAGGCCCAGCAGGCCGACTTTCTGCAAGAGTTGGTGTGACAGGGTTGAGGAAATCTGGCCGATCGCCGCCATCCGCTCGTTGCGCACCAGCTCCCGGGTCATGTCTTGCAGCTGGAGGTTTTGGCGGGCGATCTCGGCCCGGCGCAGGGTCAGCGTGCGCATGAATACATGCGCCGCCCCGACCGGCAGGCAGGCCAGATACAGGCCGGCCACCCCAACCGTATTCAGGCCCAGGGTCATGATGGCAACATGGGGAGAGACGAGAAAGACGCCGGTTACGAGCAGCGAGGGCAGGCTTGAGGCAAAATCCAGCCCCGGCGTGTACAGCACGCCATAGCGCAAACGGTGCTGCCAGCCATAGCCCAGGGCGAACACCATCCATCCGCCAAGTTCGCTCAAGACAAACAGGACCAGGGGGCCGAACTCGCCGATCTGGAGCGGAATCCGACCGCCTCCAGATCGGTACACCGCGTAGCGGGCAAACAGGGTAATCAGCAGCAGAGACACCAGTTCCAGCGTGCGCCAGCCCGGATGGGCGTCGTCACGGACCGTGCTCGGAATCGTGTTCACGCCGCGTCCCTGCAACACCAGGCTGAGCGGAACCATCAGGCCGACACTCAGGACAAGAACCGGCAGGGCGAATAGACCCACGGCGTACACCAGGGTGCCGGCTGCGGCCAGCAAGACGAGGGACAGAAAAAAGTCCTCACCGACCTCAATGAACAGGAGGGCGCCGAGGCCCAACAGGGGCAGAAACGCCCAGTACAGTCCGATATAGCCCAGGTTGAAGGCAAACACGCCGGCCACGGTCAGCATACCGCCCACCCCCGCCACAGGGAAGCCTGATCTCAATTCATGGATCGAGGACATCGCGATTCCCTGTGTCCACCAGGCAGGCCCGACAGACGGACAACGGCCGAGCCGGCCCGGGCCGAGCGACCGCGCCTAGTCCCGGCCGGTCAGAAACCAATCGAGCCATGGCAAACGCTCAAAGAGCAAAAAATCATAGCTGGGATGTGTCGGCTGAAAATCCGCATCGCTGAGAGAGACGTTGAGACGCAGCTGACGGAAGGCGTGGCCCTCGGCCAGCCGATCATTCCAGTCAAACAGCTCCAGCTTGATCGGAATACGACGCCCAATATCCCAGTACATCACCATCCGGTAGTGGGGGTAGATCCGCCAGCGACTGTTGGGAAAGACGAACTCGAACACATAGCAGGGACGCTCGGTATACCGCACGACGCCCAGAAAGCGCGCCTCCAACTCGTCCTGCAGCCAGCCCTGCAACAGCTGGTGCTGGATGCGTTCGACCAGCCGGTTCAGGCCGAAATCGGTAATTGGATAGGGATGACCACGCTGGGCGATAT
>JAAXHF010000287.1 GCA_012271025.1 Deltaproteobacteria bacterium
CCCACAACGAGATCGAACGCGGCCTGCGGGCGTTTTCCCTGCACGTCGACAACCCGCGTGAATTCCGCACCACGATTGCCGATTTCGACGAAGAGCTGGTCGCCCAGGGACATGCCGAAGAGCAGGAGGGCATGGGACGGGGGCGCGGCGAGCAGATTGACACCGGCCTGCTGTACTACATGAAGCTGACCGAGCAGTACCAGCTGCCGGTGTCCGAGGCACCGCTGCACAGGAGCAGTTCCTCAGACCCGTATATGCATACCCCGTGGGAGCTGGGCAAGCCGATTCAGGACCTGGACGTGTGGACCAGCTTCGGCAAGATTTTCCCCGGTCTGTCCCAGGCCTGGTTGTACCAGAACGGTCTGATCTACGGCCGTCGGGAGGGCGTGCCGGACTGTATTATCATTCTGGACTCCTCGGGCAGCATGGCCAACCCGCGCTATCTGTTGAGTCATGCGATTCTGGGCGCGGGCTGCGCGGCCGACGCCTACCTGCGCGCCGGCGCCCAGGTGGCGGTCTACAACTTCAGCGACGTGCCGGCCGGCGACAAGCTGTTGCTCGACTTCAGCAACGAACGCAAACAGATCTATCAGGCTCTGTGCCGCTATTTCGGCGGGGGCACGGTCTTTTCGTTCGAAGAACTCGACGAGCTGCTGCGGCTGGTCGAGCACGACATGCCGGACATTTTTTTCATTACCGACATGCAGATTCCCAACCTGCAAAGCCTGATCGACTATCTGTCGGAACTGACCGGCCGGATTACCGCCGTGCATATCGGCGACACCGACTCGGCCGCCATCTTCAAGAAAGAAACCGCCCGCTGGAAGAACGCCCAGGTGTTTTCCGTCCAGCGCCGGGAAGACATCCCGCATATTGTCCTGGGTCAGGTCAAAACCTATCTGGGCTACGGCCAAGCCGATCAGTAGCGGTCCTGCGGGCTCGGCCGCTCGCTCAGCCCAGGGACAGAAAGGATTCGCGGG
This sequence comes from Deltaproteobacteria bacterium, assembly GCA_012271025.1. The sequence goes on from JAAXHF010000287.1 coordinate 981, forward strand.
CGATTGAGATCGAGGCCGAGGGAAAGATCCCGAGCAGGACTGTGCCGGCCGCAGCAATGATGATCGCCGCGCTCAAAGCTGGCCGCAGGGCGGCAATCTCGAACCCCTCGTCGCCCTCTTCCATATACATGGTGACGATCACCCGGATGTAGTAGTAGGCCGAGACCGCGCTGTTCAACACGCCGATGACCGCCAGACCGATATAGCCGGCCTCGACCGCCGCGCTGAAGACGTAAAACTTGCCGGTAAAACCGACCAGCGGCGGAACGCCGGTCAGCGACAGCATGAAAATCGCCATGGCCATGCCCAGGGCCGGATAGCGGAAGCCCAGACCGGCATAATCGCGCAGTTCCTCATTAGGCTGATCCTGACGGTTGAGGCTCAGCACCACCCCGAAGGCGCCCAGGTTCATGAAGCCGTAGGCGACCAGATAATACATCATGGCCGCGCCGCCCAACTCTTTGCCGGCCACCATGGCGACCAGCACATAGCCGGCGTGAGCCACGCTCGAATAGGCCAGCATGCGCTTGATGTTGGTCTGGACCAGGGCCGTCAGGTTGCCGACCGTCATCGTCAGCACGGCAATCACCCACACTACGCCCTGCCACTCGGCATGGACCGCCGCCAGCGCGTATAAAAAGACCCGGGCAAAGGCGGCAAAGGCGGCAGCTTTCACCCCCACCGCCATGAAGGCGGTGATCGTGGTTGGCGAGCCCTCGTACACATCCGGCGTCCAGACGTGGAAGGGCGCGGCGGCAACCTTGAAGCCAAAGCCGACCAGCAACAGCCCCATGCCGACCAGCAACAGGGGCGAGGAGCCCTGGGCCGCCACCTGTTCGGCAATCACCGCCAGCTGCAAGCTGCCCGTTACGCCATAGATCAGGGCCATGCCGTACAGCAGAAAGCCGCTGGCGAACGCGCCGAGCAGAAAATATTTCAGCGCAGCCTCATTTGAAGCCAGCCGCTGGTGCCAGATCCCGGCCAGCACATAGACCGCAATCGACATGGTCTCCAGACCCAGAAAAATCGTAATCAGGTCGGTCGCGGCCGCCATCAATACCATGCCGACTGCGGCAAACAGCAGCAAGGCGTAGTACTCCCCCTGGCGGATTTTGGTCAGGTCCAGATAGCTGCCCGACATCAGCACGGTCAGCACCCCGGCCAGGCAGAAGATGCCGTTAAAAAACAGCGCGTAGGAGTCGAGAGCCAGAGGGCCGCTTGCGTCGGCCTGGCCCCACAGCCCAAACGACACCGCCCCGGTGAGCACAAAGCCGCTGATGGTCAGCCAGACCAGGTGGGGGCGGTCTTCCTCCTGAATCCACAGATCCCAGAACAGGACCAGAATCGCGGTCAAGACCAGCAGTCCGGACGGCACAACGGCCAGCCAGTTGATGTCCGGAGGGGGAATCGGTGTCATGGCAGGGGCACCCCCCGCAGCTCTTCTTTGACATACACGGACAGCGCTGAGGACCGCTCCGCGTGCACGGCGGCGGTCACAGTCTCCATGCGGGCCAGGGTCGCCTCAACCGACTTTTCCATCCGGGTCAGGAACGGCCGGGGGTAGAGGCCCATGAACAGCATCAGGGCCAGCATAGGGGCAAAGACCAACACATGCCGGCGGTCGAGGTCTCTCAGGTCGCTGTTGGCCGCATTCGTGACCGGCCCGAACATGACCCGTTGAAACATCCACAGCATGTACACCGCGCCCAGCACGACGCCGGACACGGCAATGACGCCGAACAGCGGGCTGGCCTTGAACACTCCGAGCAGAATCAGAAACTCGCCCACAAAGCCGTTGAGACCGGGCAGGCCAATTGAGGACAGCATCACAAACAGGAAGACCGAGGCGTAGACCGGCACCTGCTTCCACAGCCCGCCATACTCGCTGATCAGCCGTGTGTGACGCTGTTCGTAGACCACGCCGACCAGCAGAAACAGCGCGCCGGTGGACAGGCCGTGGCCCAGCATCTGGTAGATGGCGCCCTCGGTGGCCTGCACATTGAAGGCAAACAGCCCCAGGACGACAAAGCCCAGGTGACTGACCGAGGAGTAGGCCACCAGCTTCTTCAAATCCGGCTGGACCATGGCCACCAGCGCGCCGTAGATAATGCCGATCACGGCCAGGGCCATGATCAGCGGAGCCGCCTCTATGGCCGCAGCGGGAAAGAGCGGCAGGGCAAAACGCACGAACCCGTAGGTGCCCATTTTCAGCAGCACCCCGGCCAGGATGACCGAGCCGCCGGTCGGCGCCTCAACGTGGGCGTCGGGCAGCCAGGTATGAAACGGGAACAGCGGTACCTTGATGGCAAACGACAGGGCAAAGGCGGCAAACAGCCAGCGCTGGGCGTCGAGCGGAATGACCAGCTGGTACAGGCGCAGCAGATCGAAGGTCACCACCCCCTGCTGGCTGTGGTGCAGGTAGGCCACATACAGGATCGCCACCAGCATCAGCAGGCTGCCGACCATGGTGTACAGCAGAAATTTGAGCGCTGCATAAATGCGGCGCGGCCCGCCCCAGATGCCGATCAGGAAATACATCGGGATCAGCATGACCTCCCAGAACACGTAGAACAGGAACAGGTCAACGGCCACGAAGGTGCCCAGCATGCCGGTCTCCAGGAGCAGGAAAAAGAACTGATACTCCTTGACCCGGTGCCGCACATCGCCCCAACTGGCCAGCAGTACCAGCGGGGTCAGAAAGCTGGTCAGCAGCACCAGGAACAGACTGATGCCGTCCACCCCGACGTAGTACTGGATGCCGAAATCCTCAATCCAGGTGTAGCGCTCGACAAACTGGAAGTCGGCCGTCTGGCTGTCAAAACCGGCCAATACGCCCAGCGACACGACAAAGGTCAGCAGCGCCGTGGCCAGCCCCGCATAGCGAAGTCTGGTCTCCTGCTCCTTGGGCACAAAGAGCACATACAGGGCGCCCAGCACGGGCAGAAAGACGAGCAGGCTTACCATAGGTAATACCCCAGAATGAGCATGGCTCCGGCCAGAAACGATAAGGCGTAGGTCTGGACATTGCCGGTCTGCCACAGGCGCAGGGCCGAGCCGCTGGCGTCGGCCGTCTGGGCCGTGCCGTTCACCAGCCGGTCAATCACCTGGGTGTCCCACACCTGCCACAGCCACTGCGAGGCGTTCAGAACCGGCCGCACAAAGACGGCCTGATAGATTTCGTCGATATAGTACTTGTTCAGCAGCAGCCCGTGCAGAGCGGCCAACTGCTGGCCCAGCCGCTCGGCGCGGCCCGGCTCGCGCACATACAAGACATACGCCAGCCCGATGCCGGCCAGACCGACCAGCGTCGGCAGATAGCGGATCACAAACGACACGTGGGCGGGCTGGTGCTCGAACACCGCCTCCAGAAAATGGGGCACCGAGAAGTAGCCGCCAATGACCGACAGCACGGCCAGCACAATCAGCGGACCGGTCATGACCGAGGGCGACTCGTGGATATGGTCGGCCACCTCGGGCTCGGCCCGGGTCTCGCCCCAGAAGGTCACAAACAACAGCCGGAACATGTAAAACGCGGTCAGACCGGCCCCCAGCGTCCCCAGCAGCCACAGCCCGACCGAGCCGTGGGGGGCGGCGTAGGCTTCTTCCAGGATCAGGTCCTTGCTGAAAAATCCGGACAGCAGGGGCACCCCGGCAATGGCCAGGCAGCCGACCGCAAACGTCCAATACGTGGTCGGCATGGTGTGGCGCAGCCCGCCCATCTTGTTGATATCCTGCTCGTCGCTCATGCCGTGGATGACGCTGCCGGCGCCCAGGAACAGCAGGGCCTTGAAAAAGGCGTGGGTCATCAGGTGAAACACCGCCGCCCCGTAGGCGCCGACTCCCAGGCCCAGGAACATATAGCCCAGCTGACTGACGGTCGAATAGGCCAGGACTTTTTTGATATCGGTCTGGACCAGGGCAATCGTGGCCGCAAACAGGGCCGTCCCCGCCCCGATATAGGCGACCAGAGTCAGCGCAACGGGCGACACCGCGTACAGGAAGTGCAGGCGGGCGATCAGGTAAATGCCGGCCGTGACCATGGTCGCGGCGTGGATCAGGGCCGA
>JAAXHF010000079.1 GCA_012271025.1 Deltaproteobacteria bacterium
AGCAGGGGAGGTCGAGCCAGGAGCAGGAGTCGTCTGGAAGCGCTGGCGCGGCACCCAGCGTGATCTGTATCGGGCCTCCGGTCGGGATGACGGTAATCGCGTCGCTGGTGACGCTGCCCGTGGCCACGGTGACCGACGGGGCTGACAAGGTGGCGCCGGTCACGGACAGGTTGACTGTCATATCAAACGGTGCGCCAGCAGCGACTGTGACGACGACGCCACCGGCGGGCGTGGTGTTCTCCAGCGCCATCGCCACGGGAAAGGGGGCACCGGGGTTGGCGTTGAGCCACACTTGCCGCAATCTGCTGAGACCAGCAAACACCTTGGGCGGCAGGCTGGTCAGGTGGTTACCGCCGAGATCTAAGGCTCGCAGGCTGCTCAGGCCGGCGAAGAGCGTCGGTGGCAGGCTGGTGAGCTGATTCGTGTCAAGAAACACGCTTGCCAGAGTGGTCAGGCCGGTAAAGATGTCGGGCGGCAGGACGGTGAGGCGGTTGCGGCTGAGGGCCAGGGTCCGCAGACTGGTCAGGCCGGTAAAGACATCGGGCGGGAGGGCGGTGAGGTCGTTTTCGTGGAGATACAAGCTTCGCAGACTGGTCAGGCCGGTAAAGATGCCGGGCGGGAGGGCGGTGAGGAAGTTATTATTGAGCCGTAAGTCCTCCAAGCTGGTGAGGTTGGCAAACACGTCGGGGGGAAGAGTCGTAAATTCGTTGCCAGAGACCACCAAGTACTCCAGATTGGTCAGGCCGCTGAAGATGCCGGACGGAAGGGTGGTGAGGCGGGTGTCGTTGAGCCACAAGTACATCAGATTGGTCAGGCCGGCAAAGACATCGGGCGGGATGGTGGCGAAGTCGTTGTCGTCGAGATCCAAAATTCTCAAGTTGGTGAGGTCGGCGAAGATGTCGGGAGAGAGGCTGGCGAGATCGTTGTGCCACAGGTTCAACTGTCGCAAGTTGGTCAGGCCGGCGAAGACATTGGGCGGCAGGGCGGTGAGTTCGTTGTCGTAGAGATCCAACTGCTCCAAGCTGCTGAGACCGGCAAAGTCGCCCGACTGCAATGTTTGTATGCGTTCGGAGCCCAGACTCAAAACACTGATACGGCCGAGCTGATCGGTCGTCACATCGGCGCAGGTCACCCCGCCTCCGACGATANNTCCTCGGCGCAGCTCATCTCGCCCCCGACTATAGCGACAAGGGCGTCTCTCACCTGTGGGGTCCGGTCGCAGACACCGGTCTCCGTCTGCGCCTGAGCGGCGGACGGCAGCACCAGCAGGCTGATGGTCAGGAGGAAGAGCAGGCCGGCTCTTCCTCTGCTCCAGTGGTGGCCTCCCTGTGTTCGAGGCCCTCGGCCCACATCGATACGCTTGATAATCCTGGTCATCCTGGCTCCACTCCTCAGCGGACAGCAACTTCGGTCTTCTGCTCTGAACGCTCACTGAATGATCCGGATTGCTATAACTGACGGGATGTTTGTGTCAAGGCTGCACGGGGACCCTTGCGGACCGGCTCAAATTTCTTTAACTGGATGCTGTGTAGACTGGCAGATGCCAGATGATGGGAGGGGTGAGTGACGACAGCCGACCAACGACCTATTATCCAGACCTTCGACCTCAGCGATTTAGCCCACGAGTTTACCCGCCAGAGTACGGCCGAAATAGAACGCCGGCGCAGCCTTGAGCCCGACTTTGACGAAGCCCTGTACCGGCAGGCGCGCGACCTCGTCTTGCGCAAACTCAAGCACCGTGAGTCGAGGGATGCGCGATGATTATCACCCAGGTCCGGGCTGAGAATATCCTGCGCTACGCCAAGCTGCACCTGTCCAAGCTGCCCCCGGTCGGCCTCATCGGCATCAGCGGACCGAACGAATCCGGCAAAACCTCAATCGTCGAGATCGTCTGCCTGGCGCTTTTCGGCCGGACCTCGACGGTCGAGGCCAGCCAGCTGACCAAGATCATCAAATGGGGACAGTTTTCGGGCGCCCTGTGGGTCGATTTCAGAGTCCGGGACGGCAACATGTATACGGTCAGCCGCCAGTTTGATGGCGACGGCACGTGTACCGCCCAGCTCGCCCAGACCGGCTCGCCCATACCCCTGGCCCGCGGTCTGGAGGCGGTCAACGAGATGATTGTCCAGCTGGGCGGCTTCACCTACCAGCGTTTTGTTGATTCCTTCTATCTGGCCCAGCGAAATGTAGTCGCTCCCGAGGTGTTGAAACAGACGGTCAGAGTCCTGTCCGGCATCCAGACCCTCAACAACATCTCCGCCGAGTGCGAGTCCGAGATGCGGACGGCTCAGGACGCCCTCATTCCAATTGAATCGAAAATCAACGCGGTACAGCAACAGCTGGCCGATCTGAATATCCAGCCCGCCGCCCTGGGCCAGCGCCAGGCCCAGCGCCAGTCCCGGCTGGACGCGCTGAAGCAGGCCGAGGCCGAGCGGGAGCGCCTGACAAGCGCCGCAAGCGGGCTGCAAACCGCTGTCGAGCGGATCGCCGGGCGGGTTGAGCGACTGGCCGAAACCGCTCCAGATAAATCGCTGGTCGAGTGGCACGACACGGCCCGAGGTTTGCACGCAGCCAGCCAACAGCTGGCCGAAGCGTATCAGGCCGCCGGGGTGGATGCGGCAGCCGGTGCCGGACTCAGGTCCTGGCTGAGCCAGCTTGAGGATCAACTCGGGGCTTTCGCGCCGGTCCGGCAGGACCTCTCGGCCCGGCGTGAGAGTCAGTCCTGGCTGGTCGGCGAGGGCGAACGTCCGGCCCAAGATACCTCTGAACAGCAACCTCTGGCCCAGCGTCGGGCGGTGCTGAGCGAGGAACTTTCCTCGGCTCGCCGCCGCCGCTTGCTGATGCTCGGGCTGGGCGTACTGGGTTTGGTGGCCACGTCAAGCATCCCGTTTGTGAGCCAGGCCGTCTACGCACTTGGCAGCGGCGCGTTCGCCTTTGTCTTCTTGGTGCTGGCGACTCTGCGGGCGGCCGATGTGGTGTCCTGCCGGCAGGAACTCACCCGGCTCGATCTCCAGGCCGAGACGATCCGGGCTGAGCTGCAAACCCTTGACCAGGCTGAACAGCTACCCGTGGCTGAGCAGGTGGCGGTCTTGCAGACCATTGCCCAGACCTCTGCCGATGAGCGGCTGTCGGCCTCGGTGGCCGGTTTTGTCGAGGGACGGGGTGAGCCCTTCATGACCCGAGAGAGGCTTGGGGCGAAGCTCGTCGAGTTGCGCCGTATCGTGGCCGACAACGAACAAAGCGTGTGTCAAGGCCAGGACCGGCTCAAGGCTGAAGTCGCACGCCAGACCGGGCACATCGACACCTGTCAGAAAGAGCTTGAACAGTTGGACCGGAATATAAATCATGAGCAGAATCGGCTGGATACGGCCAAACAGCTCAAGCAACATATCAGCGATTTGGAACGCCAACGGAGCGAGCGGCTGGAACACATCGCCGTGCGTCGAGCTGCCCAGCAGTTGCTCGACACTACCCATCCCCGCTTGCTCGGCAGCTTTAACCTTGAGCTGCAAAAGGTGGCCGGCCGGATTGTGCCGCTGCTGACCGAGCAGCGCTATGTCAATGTCCGGATCGGTGAAGACTTGGACCTCCAGGCCCTGTCCCAGGAAAAGGGCGACTTCGTCAGCCTGAGCGAAATCTCCGGCGGCACCTACGTGCAGCTGATGCTGGCGGTCCGCCTGGCTCTGTCCCAAGCCCTGATTACCTCAACCGTCCAGGGCGAAGAGTGTCTCGTGCTGGACGAGCCGTTTGCCTTTTTCGATGCCAAACGCCGGCGTGAGGCGCTTGCCGTGCTGCCCCGCATCAGCGAGGAAATTGAACAGACCTGGATCCTGGCCCAGGACTTTGACGAGACCAGTCAACTCGACCTGCATGTCCGCTGCTCGCGGGACACGGACGAGCTGATTGCCGGATAGGAGAGCAGAATGGAATTTGCCCTGAGCGCTGAACAGGAAGCCTTCCGGACAGAGATTCGTGAGTTTCTGGCTCGCGAATTGACCGATCAGACACCGATTGAGGACGGCTGGATCACGGGCTTCTCGCGGGAATTTTCGCAGAAGCTCGGCGCCCGCGGCTGGATCGGACTGACCTGGCCCAAACAGTATGGCGGCCAGGAAAAAACCTATCTGGATCGCCTGATCCTGACCGAGGAACTGCTGCGGGCCGGGGCGCCGGTTGCCGCCCATTGGCTCGGCGACCGTCAGGTCGGACCGGCGCTGCTGGCCTACGGCAGCGAGGAGCAAAAAGCCGCCATCCTGCCCCGGGTGACCAGGGGCGAAGTCGTGTTCTGTCTGGGCATGAGCGAGCCCGGCTCGGGCTCTGACCTGGCCTCGCTGCGCACCAAGGCGGTCGAAGAGGGGGATCACTTCTCGCTCAGCGGCCAAAAAATCTGGACCAGTTTTGCCCATGTGGCCGACTACGCCTATCTGGTGGCCCGCACCGATCCCGACGCGCCAAAGCACAAGGGCATCAGCGAGTTCATGGTTGACATGCAGACGCCCGGAATCGAGGTGCGGCCGCTGGTCGATATCACCGGCGAGCACCACTTCAACGAGGTGTTCTTTGATAATGTCAAGGTGCCCCACGAGTGGTTGATCGGCGAGAAGAACCGGGGCTGGTATCAGATCGCCTCCCAGCTCGATTACGAGCGGAGCGGGATTGAGCGCTTGCTCAGCAATTATCCCCTGTTCCGTGACGCGGTCGCGTATGCCAAACACACCGGTCAGGCCAAGGACCCGCTGGTGCGCAACCGGCTGGCCGAAATGCACATCGAGCTTGAGTTGGGGCGTTCAATGGTCTATCGGGTGGCCTGGATGTTGACCCAGGGGGGGATCCCGAACTATGAGGCGGCCATGGCCAAGTGCTACTGCACCGAGGTTGAGCAGCGGATCGCCGATGCGGTCAGCGGTCTGCTCGGCGACTACGCGGTGCTCATGCCCGACTCGCCGGCGGCCCGTTTGGCTGGCCGGGCGGCCCGCGAGTACCTGTACGCGCCGGCGTATACGATCCAGGGCGGAACGAGCAACGTGCTGCGCAACATCATGGCCATCCGCGGCCTGGGGCTCCAGCCCGGCAGGTAGCACGCAGGGCGTGCTCATTCACTGAAACGAGGAGTGACGATGCTGTTGGCAGACAAAGTTGCGCTGATCACCGGCTCGTGCCGCGGCACGGGGGCGGGTATTGCCCGGGTGTTTGCACAGGCCGGGGCCAAGGTGGTGATTAATCAGGTCCGGGACGAGGGCGATCCCCAGCAGGTTCTCGACGAGATCAGGTCGGCCGGCGGGCAGGCCATTTTTGTCAGAGCCGATATTACCGATGCGGCCCAGGTGGCCGACATGCTGACCCAGGCCGAGCGGGCCTTTGGCCAGGTCGATATTCTGGTCAGCAATTATGCGGCCGGGGTGCCGCGCAAGTCGTTTGCCGACAGTAGCTGGACCGAGTGGCAGGAGCAGATTGATACCACCTTGAAGGCCGCCTTTGTGTGTTGTCAGGCCGTTCTGCCGGGCATGAAGGAGCGCCGCTGGGGACGTATCATCAGCGTCAATACCATCGGCATCCACCAACCCGGGCCGTCTTACCACGGCTATACCTCGGCCAAAACTGCCATGCTGGGCTTTACCCGGAACCTGGCGGTCGAGGTCGGCCCCGACAATATCACGGTCAATATCGTCTCCCCGGGTCTGACCCTGACCCAAGAGGTCAGAGCCATGCTGACTCCCGAAGCCCAGGAAAAGCACGAAAAACAGGTGCCCCTGCGCCGGACCGGAACGGTTGAGGACACGGCCAATGCGGCGCTGTTTTTTGCCTCTGAGTTGGGCAGTTTCATCACCGGCGAATACCTGCTGGTGTGCGGTGGACAGGTCATGGCCTAGAGCCGATTGGCCGATGTTTCGCGTGAAACAGCTCAGCCCTTACTTCAAGAATTCCCGGCTCATGCGTTCGATTCCATTTTGATGCAATCCCCTTACGTTTCAGGCGTATAGCGTGCAGATTTCATGTGACGTCGCGCCTACTCCTTGATGTACACCAGGGTACCTTCGGGGGTCGTGCGGTACAGTTCCCGGATGTCGGGGTTCGACAGCGAGATGCAGCCGAGCGTCCAGTTGACCCCGACCTTATTCAGCTCGGCATGGTCTGTGCCGTGCAGCCCGATTTCACCGCCCGGACCCGGATGGCTGCCGTTACGGCCCGGGAGCCGACCAGTCTTGAGGTGGTGCCGATGGCGGGCCACATCGGACGGGGTCGGATAATCCAGCAGCATGAAACGCGACCAGCGGGGATGCCGACGTTTGCCGATGATCATGTACAGGCCGATTGGGGTGCGTTTGTCGCCCTCGTACAGCTTGCGTCCATCGCGGCGGGCGGACACGATCGGATAGCTGCGGACAAGCCGACCGTAGTCATACACCTGTAGCAGCTGACAGCTCTTATCGACAACAAGCACCCGCTCTTCCTCCACCGCCCAGGACAGAAGGCTGTCGGTGTCGAGCCGATCCGGCAGGCGCACGGGCTCAGGCGGGACCGGAGGGGGTGGCGGAGGCACATAGGGTGGAAAGCCGGGGGGCGGAGGGACACAGCTCCAGATAAGCAGCCCCGCCGCCACGGCCCCCAGTAACGTGCGGACGAGTCGGCCAATACGGCCTGGAGACGGAGCATGGCCGTGGTGCATGGGGTCCAGGGGCGGGAGGCTCACCGCCCGATCTTAGCCACAAGCAGCCGCTTACCGCAACGGTGTTCTCGACCCCGGTGCCCTTGCCCACAGACGGTGGAGGCGTTTTAATAGGCTGCTCCTGCTTTGCGGCAGTCCATGCTATGCTGTCGCCAAGCGTCACAGCACCGAGGGGATGACGATGTCGTGGAAAACCTTGCTCCATAAGATCGTTGGCAGCAGCAACGACAGACAGCTCAAAAAAATGCGGCCGACGGTTGAGGCGATCAACGCGCTTGAACCCGAACTGGCCGCCCTCAGCCTTGACCAGCTCCGGGCCAAAACCGATGAATTCCGGGCGTCCATCACAACCGCCACCCAGGCTCTGCGCGAGCAGTTGGCCGACGCCCAAGCCCAGCTCGAACAGGAAGCCGACCCGGACGAGCAGGGCTACCTCAAGGAAGACTGCGAGAAGATCGAAAAAGAGCTGCGCGAGGCCGAGGCCCAGGCTCTTGGCGATCTCCTGCCGCAGGCCTTTGCCGTTGTCCGCGAGACCTCCCGGCGGGTCACCGGCATGCGGCATTTTGATTGTCAGCTCATCGGCGGCATGGTGCTCCACCAGGGACGTATTGCCGAGATGAAGACCGGTGAGGGCAAGACGCTGGTCGCCACCCTGCCGCTGTACCTCAACGCCCTGCTTGGGCGGGGATCACACTTAGTGACTGTCAACGACTATCTGGCCCGCCGCGACGTGCAGTGGATGGGGCCGATCTTCCACACCCTGGGCCTGTCGGTCGGCTCCATCGTCCACGATACCAGCTTCGTGTTTGATCCCAGCCATGTGGTCAAGGACTACCGTTTTCTCAACCTGCGTCCGGTCAGCCGTCAGGAGGCGTACCGGGCCGATGTGACCTACGGGACGAATAACGAGTTCGGGTTTGACTATCTGCGCGACAACATGAAGTTCAGCGACGAGGACTACGCCCAGCGCGAACCCCATTTCGCGATTGTCGACGAGGTCGATAATATCCTGATCGACGAGGCGCGCACACCGCTGATCATCTCCGGTCCGGCCGAGGAATCGACCGAAAAATACTACGCCCTGAACCGGGTCATCCCCCGGCTGCAAAAAGACCTCGATTACGCGATTGACGAAAAACAGCGTAACGCCACCCTGACCGAAGAGGGGGTGTCCAAGGTTGAGCGCATCCTGAGGGTCAAAAACCTGTACGATCCGTCTGAAATCGGCACCCTGCACCACGTCAACCAGGCCCTGCGGGCTCACGCCCTGTTCAAGCGCGATGTCGATTATGTGGTCAAGGACGGCGAGGTCGTCATTGTTGACGAGTTTACCGGCCGCCTGATGCCCGGCCGACGCTGGTCCGATGGGCTGCACCAGGCGGTTGAGGCCAAGGAAGGCGTGCGCATCCGTCAGGAAAACCAGACCCTGGCGACGATCACCATCCAGAACTATTTTCGCATGTATCACAAGCTGGGCGGCATGACCGGCACGGCCGATACCGAGGCGGTGGAGTTCAAAAAGATCTACAGCCTCGACGTGGTCGTCATTCCGCCCAACAAGGGCCTGTCGCGCCAGGACTTCCCGGATGTGGTGTACAAAACCGAGCGCGAGAAGTTTCAGGCTGTTGCCGATGAGATCGCCGAGTGTTACCAGCGTGGCCAGCCGGTGCTGGTCGGCACCGTGTCGGTCGAAAAATCCGAGCGGCTCAGCAAGCTGCTCAAAAAGAAGCACATCAAGCACAACGTCCTGAACGCGGTCAATCACGAGGCCGAGGCCAATATCATCGCCCAGGCCGGCCGTTTTGGCGGGGTAACGATTGCCACCAACATGGCCGGTCGGGGCACCGACATTCTGCTCGGCGGCAATCCCGAGTTCCTGGCCCGGGTCGAGATCGAAAAAACCTGGCTGAAAAAAGCCGCGCCGGCCCACACCAGGACCAAGAGCTATGAAGAGAGCCTGGAAGAGCTGCGCGAGGCCTACAACGCCGCCCTGGCCAAGGCGCGTCAGCGCTACGAGCCGGACTGGAAACCCCACGAGGAGGCGCGCAACGCCGCCCTGTCGCGCCTGTCCGAGACCTACCGACCCTTCCTCCACGCCTCCCTGCAACACGCCCGGGCGGCCTATCAGGCTCTGACCGCCCAGCTTGATTTTGCGACCGACGCGCCTGCCGCAGATGTCCTCGCACACTACACCCAGGCGTGTGAGACGTATGAACACGCCCTGACCGAGTATGACAAAGTCGTTGGGCCGTGTCTGGCCGAAGAGCGGCGCGAGGAGTATGAGACCGTGTGTGCCGATTACGCCGGGCTGTTGGCCGAAGGCGTGTCAGCTCAGACGGCCGACCGTCTTGAGCTGCTGCGCGGCCGCTACGAGCGCATGCTCGACGAGTACAGCCAGGCGATCGTGCGGATGGCCGAGGTCGCGCTGAGCGACAATGGCGAGGTCAGCCAGCAGTTCGAGCAGGCCCAGCGGGCGCACCAGGAAGCCCAGCAGGCGTATGACGCGGCCGATCAGCTGTACGAAGAAAAACGCCAGCCCTACGAGGCTGCGGTGGCCGAGGCCGAGCGGGTGTACGAAGAACAGCGCCGCGAGCGGGTCAAGGTCGTCGAGGAAGTCCGCGAGCAGCTCGAAAAGTCGCCCGAGGTCTACCAGCACGCTTTTGACGCGGCCCAGGCCAGCTACCAGGAGACGTGTGCCGAAGAACGCGGCAAGGTCGTGGAGGCCGGCGGGCTGCACATCCTGGGGACCGAACGGCACGAGGCGCGACGCATCGACAACCAGCTGCGCGGCCGGGCCGGCCGTCAGGGCGACCCCGGCTCGTCGCGCTTCTACCTGTCGCTGGAAGACGATCTGCTGCGTATCTTCGGGGCCGACCGTATTCAGGGCATCATGGACCGGCTGGGCATGGAGGAGGGCGAGCCGATTGAACACGGCCTGGTCACCCGGGCCATCGAGAACGCCCAGGGACGGGTCGAGGCGCGCAACTTTGATATTCGCAAACACCTGCTCGAGTATGACGATGTCATGAACAAGCAGCGCGAAGTCATCTACGACCAGCGCCGCACCTTTCTGACCGGCGAGGACCTGTCGGCCGAGGCCCTGGAGATGATTGAGGACACGGCCGAACAAAGCCTCGGGGTCTATCTGTCCGAGGACCTGCCGCCGGAAGAGTGGGATTGGAAGGCGCTGGACGACACCCTGTTTCGGCAGTTCAACTTCCGGCTGTCGCTGAGCGAGGAAGACAAGCGGAACGCCGACCCCGACGACTTGCGCCAGGACATCCACGACCGGGTCCTGGCCATGTACCGCGAGCGGGAGGAAAACTTCACCCCGTCGGTCCTGCGCTATTTGGAGAAGGTCATTCTGCTCCAGACCATGGACGCCCTGTGGAAAGACCACCTGCTGTCCATGGATCACCTCAAAGAGGCTGTCGGGCTCAGGGGCTACGGGCAGAAAAACCCCCTTCAGGAATACCAGAAAGAAGGCTTCGCGCTGTTCGAGCAGCTCCACGACCGGATGCGGACCGAGGTGGTGGAAAAACTGTTTACCGTCCAGATCGCCCGCCAGGAAGACGTCCAGAAGCTGGAAGCGCGCCAGGCCGAGCCGCGTCGTCCGCTCAGCATGAGCCACGGTCAGGATCCCCAGCCGTCAGCCCCGGTCAAGCAGGTGCGCCGAAACGAGGCCAAGGTCGGGCGTAACGAGCCGTGTCCGTGCGGCAGCGGCCGAAAATACAAGAAGTGTCACGGGGCATAGGAGGGCGGCATGCGGGTCAAGGTCGAAAAAAAACCGGTGGTGGTGCCCGGCTTTCGTTTCAGCAGCGTCTCGTGTGGCATCAAGCCGAGCCGGAAAAAGGATCTGTCCCTGATCGTGTCGGACTGTCCGGCCACGGCTGTCGCCGCCTTTACCACCAATCAGGTCAAGGGCGCGCCGGTGCTGGTCGGCCTGGAGCGGATGAAGCGCGGCCAGCTCCAGGCCGTGGTGGTCAACAGCGGGATTGCCAACGTCTCGACCGGTCAGGCAGGCCTGCGTCTGGCCCATAAGACATGTCGTCTGGTCGGCCGTCAGCTGGGCATTGACGAGGGCCTGGTGCTGCCGTCGTCGACCGGCAAGATCGGCGTCCTGCCGCCGTGGGAAAAAATGCGGCCCGGGATTATCGCAGCCTGCGACACGCTCTCGCCCCGGGGCTTTTGGCATGCGCTGTCGGGTATCATGACGACCGATGCCTTTCCCAAGGCGGCGGTCCGTCAGCTGAAGCTTGGCGGCCAGACCGTGACCCTGGCCGGTCTGGCCAAAGGCGCGGGCATGATCAACCCCAATATGGCGACCATGCTGTGCTATGTCGTGACCGACGCTGCGGTCGAGACCGACGCCCTGCGCCAGACCCTGGACATGACGCTGGGCGATTCGTTTAACGCCATCAGCGTGGACGGGGATACCAGCACCAGCGATACGCTGGTACTGATGGCCAACGGCCTGGCCCACAACCGGCCGGTCACACAAGCGGGCCGCGACTTCCGGGCCTTCAAGACCGCCGTCGGTGAGATGCTGTGCGAGCTGGCCCGGATGTGCGTCAAGGACGGCGAGAGGGCGACCCGGGTGGTTGATATTTTTGTTCGGGGCACCCGAACGGACGAGGATGCCCGGAAGATCGCCCGGACCGTGGCCTATTCCCCGCTGGTCAAGACCGCCTTTTTTGGCGGCGACCCGAACTGGGGACGGATTGCGTGTGCGGTGGGCTATGCCGGGGTACGGCTGGATCAGCACAAGCTGAATATTCGGGTCGGGGATGTGTTGATCGGCCGCAACGGCATGAGTACCGGTTCGGACAACGAAAAGCGGGCGGCGGTGGTCATGCAACAGCCCGAGTTTTCCATCGCCATCGACCTGCGCGGGGGCAAGGGCCGGGCTCACGTGGTAACGTCCGATCTGTCCACCGGTTATGTCCACTTCAACTCGGCCTACTCGACCTGAGGAGACGCGTATGAACGCTCAATCCAAAATCATCGACGCCGACGGTCACATCGTTGAGCCGCCGGCCCTGTGGCAGGAGTATGTCGAACTCGCCTTCCGTGACCGCATTCCCCAGGTCGTCAAAGACGACGAAGGGGTCGAGCGGCTGAAGGTCGAGGGCCGCATCCTGCCCCGCAGCCCGATGATGATTGCCGCCATGTGTATCCCCGGCGGCCTGAGTCAGCCCGAGCGTGCCCGTCAGCTGTCCTGGGAGGATCTGCGGCCGGGCAGCTTTGAGCCCCACGCCCGGATCCAGGATATGGACGAGGACGGCATTGATGTCTCCATCCTCTACCCCTCGCTAGGTCTGGCCTACGGCGCCCTGCGCGACCCCGAGCTGGCCGCTGCGGCCTGTCGCGCCTACAACAACTGGATGGCCGACTTCTGCCGTCCGTATCCCGACCGGCTGTACCACATGGCGCCGGTCCCGCTGGTCGACGTTGAGGCGGCCATCCGCGAGATGCACCGGGTGGTCAAAGAGCACGGGGTCAAGGCGATTACGATTCGGCCCAACCCGCACAACGACCGCCGTCTCAACGACCCGGCCTATGATCGGCTGTGGGCCGAGGCCCAGGACCTGGACTGTACGGTAGCGATTCACAGTGCGGTGATCGGTGAGCTGCCCACGGCCGGCTTCGACCGCTACCCCGATTTCTTCCAGCGCATGATTATCGCCCATCCGTTCGAGCAGCAGATGGCGTGCATGGATCTGTGCTGCGGCGGGGTGCTGGAGCAATACCCCAGGCTGCGTATCGCCATCCTCGAGTCGGGCGGCGGCTGGCTGCCGTACTGGTTGGCCCGGCTGGACGAGTTCGCCGAAAAAATCGGCCACATGCTGCCGTCCCTGCGTCTCAAACCCAGCGAGTATTTCTACCGCCAGTGTTTCCTGTCGTGCGAGCCCGATGACGTGGCTCTCAAAACCGCCACCGCCCTGGGCACCGACCGAGTCTTGATGTGGGCCTCGGACTACCCGCACTTCGACTGCGTGTTTCCGGGCGTGGTGGATGAACTCAAAGAACACTGCGCCGATCTCCCGGACGGCGCCCGGGCCAACATCATGAGCGACAACGCGGCCCGCTGCTACGGTCTGCGCTGACAGGCAAGGAGTCCCGGTATGCAAGATCAGCAAGATCAGGCCGCTCTTATCGACGCCTTATACACCGGACGCCGGGACGGGGTCGCCGCCTCCGGGCTTGACAACCTCCAGTGCAGTTTAGAAGAAGCGCTGGGCCTACAGCTCAGGGTGCTGGAGCGCTTTACGGCCGGTGGCGAGCAGCTCGGAGGCTGGAAAGTCGGCCTGACGTCCGGCAGGGCGCGCGACCGCATGGGCGCCGGCTTCCGGCCGTTCGGCTATATCCTGCGCAGCCGCATTGTTGAGGCTGAGTCGGTCCTGCCGCTGGCCAATATCCTCAACTGCCAACTGGAGCCGGAGCTGTGTCTGATCGTCGGCTCTGCGCTGTCCGGGGAGAACGTGAGCGCGGCCGAGGCCAAGGCGGCGGTTCGGGCCGTTGCCCCGGCGTTTGAGATCAACGAAATCCGGGTGAGGGCCGACACGGGCCAGGCGGCACTGCTGGCCGACGGTCTGGCCCAGTGGGGCATCGTCCTCGGACCCCCGACCGCAGTCCGGGACGACCTGATTCATACCACGGTTGAATTTTCCCAGGATGGCCGGCTGGTCGAGACCAAGACCCCCGGCCAGACCATGGATGACCCCTACCTGTCGCTGGCCCGCCTGTGCCGGCTGTTGCACGCCTATGGCCGCGGCTTGGAGCCCGGACAGCCGGTGATTACCGGCTCCTTCTGTCATCATGCGATTACCCGGCCGGGCAGCTACCGGGCGTCTTTTTCCGATATCGGCGAGGTGTCGGTGCGCTTTGTGTAGAACAGGGGAGGGCGGTCGGCCCTCCCCGTGGCGAGAGAACCCGGACCGAGGCTCAGGCGGCCCGACCGTGGCGCAGCAGCTTGCCCGGTGTGTCGCCGCTACACCTGCCGTCGGCAAAGGTCTCGACCCCGTGGACGAGAATCGACCGGTAGCCGCGCGAACGCTGGACCCGCCGCCACTCTCCGCCGGGCAGGTCGTGGGCGATCTCGCCGATCCAGTCCGGCTCAATACCCAGGCCGTCCAGCTCGTAGACCACCACGTCGGCGGCCGCGCCCTCGCGCAACACCCCGCGGTCACGAAACCCGGCCGCATGGGCCGGCAGGGCCGACAGACGGTAGTGAGCCTCTTCGAGGCTGATCTTCTGCTCGTCGCGGACCAGCCAGCTCAGAAAGTCGGTCGTGAACGCCCCGCCGGTGAAGAACTTGGTGTGCGCCCCGCCGTCTGACACGCCCGGGAAGGTGTACGCCGAGTCGGTAATGATCTCGGCGTTGAACTCGGCGTTGAACTCCGGTTCGGGCTGGAGGAATTCGGCCTTGAGGTCGGTGGCCAGGGATAGGTCGAGCATCACATCGACCGGATGTTTGTGCTCGGTCTCGGCGATCTCGCCCACAGACTGGCCGACATAGTGTTCCAGATCCGGGGTGTTGGCCACCGACTGGACCAGCAGGCGGGGCAGGCGGCCGCCGATGCCGGCCGCGTTGCGGTCCAGCGCCCGCATCGCCTTGTCGCTTTTTGCCGCCTGGCGTAGCTGGGGATCGCGCATCTTGGCCGCCCGCTCGTCCTTGCTGCCGGTCAGCATGTCGCGCCAGGCTGCGGACACGTCGTACAGATTCCAGTGTTCGAGGCTAAAGGCAAAGCCGCTGCGCACGGTTGCGCCCTGGCCAAAGATGGGCAGGCCCTTGGCCCGCATGCGCTCCAGCCAAGCCAGGCTCTTGCGGTGCGGGTCGGGATTGCGTTTGCTGGCCGCAATCGCGTTATGCAGAATCGGCCGCTGAGCCGCTGAGGCCAGTTTTTCCAAAAACGCCAGGTCTTCCTTGATATGGCCGGTGGCCTGGGTGATCTGGATAAAACCGGCATCGCGCTCGCGCAGCACCCGGGCCAGATTCAGAATGTCCTCGTCAACCATGGTGTCGGTGACCATGGGCGAGCCGTCATAGTCGGCCTGACCCGAGTGCCAGCCCAGACGCTGAATCGAAAAACCGCACAAGCCGGCGTCCATGCCCTCGGCCAGCAGCTGGCGCATCTGGCCGCGCTCAGCCTCGGTCGCCGGTCGGGTTTTGGCCGCTTCGAGGCCCATGACGTAGGTCATCAGCGAGGCGGTCGGCATGTACTGGATGCAGTTCACGCCCTTGGGCGCGCGGTCGAGCGAGTCCAGGTACTCAGGAATCGTCTCCCAGTCCCAGTCCATGCCGGCTTCCATAGACACGTACGGAATGGCCTCGGTGCGGGTCATGGTTAGCATGGAGCGCTCACGGAAGTCGGGCTGACACGGGGCAAAGCCAAAGCCGCAGTTGCCCAACACCAGCGAGGTCACGCCGTGCCAGCCGGAAATGGTACAGTACGGGTCCCAGCGGATCTGGGCGTCATAGTGAGTGTGGAGATCGATGAAGCCCGGCGCAACAATCAGGCCGTCGGCGTCAATGACCTTTTTGGCAAAGCCGGACGCGCGTCCGCCAATCTGGGCGATTTTCCCGTCCCGAATCCATACGTCGGCCCGGAAGCGCGGGACGCGCGTGCCGTCAACAACTGTGCCGCCTTTGATCTGGATATCAAAATCTGCCATGGGTGTGTCCTCCTGCGGATAATGCGTTTTCTTGCTCAGGGCCGCGGGTCGTTCGGCAACTGGCGCTGGGTAAAGCCGACCACCATGCCAAACGCCTGATCGGTCCCCAGCACAATGGTGTCCGGGCCGTCGGCCGCCGGCCGGTGCTGGCGAGAAGTCAGAAAGTCCCGAGCCTGGCTCAGGTCGCGGGTCTTGAAAATCAACGAATAAATCCCCTCGCCGTGGGTGTCCAGCTCGCGTCCCTCCGGGCTGTCTGGCGACAGGGGTTCGGACAGCTCGACGACGGTATCTTCGCCGACCGCCACAAACGCGCTGTGCTTGCGCCCGGCGAGCGTCTCCTCGTGCAGCAGGCTGGCGCCCAGCACCTCGCAGTACAGCTGTTTGGTCTTGGCCAGACTGCCGACCACCACGCCGATGTGGGACGCACCCTCGATGCCGAGCGGGTGCTCGCGCCACGGCTGGCTCGACCAGTCGGGCTTGAGGCGCGGGTCGGGAATATAGTCGCCCGACAGGGCAAACTCCAGCTGGCCCGAGGTCTCTTTGGGATGGGTCCAGACCGCAGCCGTCTTATCGGACGGTTTGACCATTTTGCCGACGAGGTTGAACAGCCGAAATCCTGCTGCGTCGAGCCGTTCGGAAATGGCCTGCACATCGTCCACGTACCAGGCGATGGAGTGGAAGTGCTGGCCAAAGCGATCATGAAATTTTTTGACCGACGGATTTTTGAGCGGCTCGACCCCGGCTGGCATCATGGGTTCCATGATGACGTCCCCGATGGCGATGAGCGAGGCGTTGCGACCGGCCAACTCTTCATAGCCGTTGTAGAACCGATTGACCGCAAACACCTCGTCGTACCAGCGGTCAACCGCTTCGAGGTCGTCCACCACATGGGTGAGATGGAACAGCTTGCCTATGCGAAACATGGTCGCCCCCTTGTGCGTGTGTGGCCCGATCATAGCCCGCCCGCCCTGGCGCGGTAAAGAGCAGACCCGGGGGTGCTGGATGGACGATGGCCGGGCGGCTGTGCTACACCGCAATCCATTCCGGGCTGTGTTGAGGAGGAAGGGGCGTCCCAAAAGACCGGCACCCAATGTCACGTAGGTGGCGTGCTGGTCTCACGAGCGCAGTTCCGTCGTCATTGAGGTGTCCTATGCAGGCAGTCGTGAAAACGCCTCGTATTGAGGGCGAGATCAGGGGAGAAATCTCTCCTAAGCTGATTGCGGTTTTGGAAGAAGAATTTGGCCCGGATCTTCTCCTTGCAGAGGACGATGATGAAGAGATCTTGGATGTTTTTGCAACCGAGTGGTATCGAGAGATGAAATCGAAAACCACTCCGGGGGATACGCTCAAGATGTACCGAGAGAATCATGGGCTGACGCAAGCCCAACTCGGCGACAGGCTCGGTGGAATCCCCCGTCAGCATGTTTCTAATATGGAACGTGGCATCCGCCCTGTGAGCATGAAAACAGCTCGTAAACTGGCCAAAATCTTCAAGGTTTCTCCGGGGAAGTTTGTCTGACAGCGCGTCTTGGAGGGGAACTGATGTCTTTCTTGCTACGCCTGTGGGTGTATGGACTCGTTGTCCTGGTCGCGGCGGTGGCGCAGGCCCAAGGCGTGCTGGAGATTCCAAGCTCCAGTACGCAGCATATTGAGCTTGCACGGAGCGACAGTCAGAAGCACCAGCCAGACACCTCACGGGTTGGTAGTGTACCAGCCTGAGATTTCAAACTGATGCACTACCAGGAAAGGTCTGAACTGATTACTCGCACGGTGGGACCTCACACTCCTCTAACCCGTGATCGTCCGATTCAGCATACGGAAAGGACCCGTAGAACACACGGCCCGGCTGAGGAGAAATGGGCCGACAGCCCATCAGAACACAAAGAAGGACGCCCCCCGTCAGGAAAGCGCCCATCCACCAGCTACAATACTGCCTCATCATCAGCACCCCGGAGGATCGCACTGATCCTCTGATGGCTCACGGTATCCCTCTTTCGTCCCCCAATAATGGTGGAAATCCACATCGGCGTTCTCGAAGGCCGTCTTGATATCCGCTGCGCGAATATACCACCCGCCCTTTTCTGGATTACCGTTATCGTCGTGTTTCTGCGCCATCAAAAGCCCCGCAACATGACGGTTGCTCGTTCCCGCATAGGTCACGGCTGATCCCGAGTCTCCCGGATTCACCCACAGGTCCACCAAGTTCAGACAACACACTTTGTAATGGTCCGTCCCATCCCCGGTGACAATCACCGCAGCAGCAATCTCCTTGACCTTCCCGGTCTTGGTGCCAGCCGTCACTGACCCCCATATTTTGTGTTTGTGTTTTTTTCGTGCGGTCATAATCATGCCGGATGGGCCATTATGGTACGAAGACGACGAATACTGGAGGCGTCGAACAACATCATTCCCTTCCGGTGTATGAGGGTATGTGTCCGCTTCTCCGTAGACCAACGGATCAATAGCCGCCACATCCGGTCGTTGTGTCGCATAGTTGACATAGGCAGAATTTTGCTGGCACTGAGCAATCGTTCCACAGGGTTGCAAGTTGAACGACTTGGCAACATAACCAAAGTGGTTGTAGTTCGAGACAGTCGGCTGAAACATGCGCCGCACACCGGGGGCCGGTGGTGTATCGTCAGGATGGTGCAAAACAACATGCGCGGACGCAAGTGTCCAGATCGTACAGCATCCTCCGGCATTCCTTACAACGTGCATCCCAAGCGTCCCACGCCACCATTGCGAAGAAATCCCGGCTCCGGTCGGCACCGGCCGATGGTAGGTGTTCTGATGGTGCGCCAACCTGGACAGGGCAGCCGTTTTGACGGTTACTGGCAGCCCTTCTATCGTGCGGGAAATCAGCCGCTCGTTCGCCCGGTATTCCGGCAGTAGGTACACGGTAAATCCCGTCTCGTTGACCGCAAACCCATGCACCCCGCGCACACCGAAAATGTCCGGTTCCTTCTTCGTCTTGAGCCGGATCATTTCGATTTTCGTCTTGGTGTGCAAGTCTGAAAATGTATCTTCATCAGTTGGCCCGACAAAGGCTTGGTCGCCGATATACCAGATATCCTCGCCGGACTCGGCGTCATACGTAAGGCGGGTTTCACCCTCGGCAAGAGGGGACGGATTGGGAATATCTCGCCGAATGATGACTTCTCTGCCATCAACCGCCAGGCTTTCAAAAATCTGATGGCGACCGCCATCAAGACCAGGCACCGTAAAACAGGTGTCGCATTCAGGGTCGTCAATACGTTCATCTACCCGTCCTATTGGACCTGTGTGTGTCGGAATCAAAGACCCTCCAGGAGGCTCTCCCGTCGATTCATCACCGGCTCCCGTGTTGCCGGTTTGGGCGAACGCGGGGGTCTGGAATATGACGCCGATACACAAGACAAGGCACGCAGCAATGAAGGTCTGCATCGGAAACTCCTTTCCATAACGCACGGTGAATCAGTCAACACCCTTGCCGTCTGACACCTCCTCTCTCTTCTGATGTTCTTGTGACAAGGGTACGCCTGGCGCGCGCCAGGATAAAGGCACAGATGGTGATAAAACGGTGACATTTCGGTGCAGCAGGCTCGCAGCTTAACCGTCACACACCGTGCCAGATGCGTGCCGATATTCAGGCAGTTCCCGTGCCACACCGGCCGCCTGGGCGATCTCGTGCGCCCGCCGAGCTGCTTGCTCGGCATATCAGATACCAAGCAAGACGACTTCCGTACGACTTCCGTTGCTTTCTCCCATCGGTCGGTGTTGCCGTGTGCTGCCCGGAGCCGCTGCCCAAGCTCTTCTGTACTGAGGTGCTTTTGGCTCATTTCGCTTTCCGTTCTTTTTTCTTTTTCCGCATATCCGCCTGCCGCTCTTCGTAGCTGGCTTGGTAGTTGGCCCAGGCAATCGGATCGCTGATTCGGCGGAGCAGGGCGGCGTCCTCGGTCGAGCAAAACTAGAGCGGGGTATGATAGAGGAGCTTGCCGCAGTATTGACATTGGTGCATCCTATCTCTTCTGCACATCACAGATGGTAGTACCTCAGTTTGAACGATCCCGTACCGCTGTTGGCCGGGCTCTTGGCCTGCTATGCTGTAAGACTCGCTTTTTCAGAGTAAGGAGGATGGTATGCCGACGGTGACAGCCAATAATTGCGAGATGTTTTACCAGATTGACGATTTCACCGATCCGTGGCGGACCGATACCGAGACGGTGTGGCTGCAACACGGCGTCGGTCGCAGCACCAGGTTCTGGTATCACTGGGTACCCGGTCTGGCCGGTCAGTATCGGGTCATCCGGCGCGATATGCGCGGGCACGGCCAGTCGGCCGACCCCGGACCAGACCACAGCTGGTCGCTCGACGAGCTGGTGACCGATATGCGCGACTTCATGGATGCCCTCGGCCTCGACCAGGTCCATTACCTGGGCGAATCAATCGGCGGCATCCTGGGCGTGCTGTTTGCCACCCGCTGGCCGGAGCGCCTCAAGAGCCTCACGATTTGTAACTCACCGACCACGATCCGTCCCTCGGGCACGCAGGCTCTGTCGAGCCAGGACGGCAGCGTGAACCGGACCCTGGCCCGCGACGGCTCAAAGGGCTGGGGCCGCCTGCTGATCGAAAACAGGATCATCAGCGGCAAGAACCCGGCTCACACCGAGTGGGTTCTGAACGAGTGGGCCAAGACCCCGACCCACGTCTTGCAGGGCATCACGCGGACCCTGGACGGCGCGGACACCGCACCGCTGCTGCCCCAGGTCAGCGTGCCGACCCTGATCCTGGCCCCGACCCACAGCCCGATTACACCGCTGGCCGACCAGCTGTCCATGCGTACCGGGATTCCCAACGCCCGTATCACGGTGGTGGAAGGGCCGGGCCACGAAATCTATGTGGACGAGCCGCAGCAGTGTTTGCGGGCCGTGCAGGATTTTCTGGCCTCGCTGGGCTAACAGGGGAGGGACGCCGGGCACCAACGGTGCCCGGGCGGGATCTTATTTGGCCGGTTGAGCGGTCTGCTGGGTCGCGCCGAGCCCGACCGACGGGCCGGCCAGCAGGGCCGCGGCCTCTTTTTCGACAACCGTACCCTTGAAGAAGTCCGGGTTGCTCTCGCCCCAGAAGCGGACCGGGTTGGCGAACACGAAGTCCCGGAAATTGTCCGCGTTCATCAGCCCGTCGTCGACCAGTTCGTGGGCCTCGTGCAAGACGCCGGCCATGTCCTGGACATCGAAGTGACCGACATCTGAGCCGAACAGGGCGTGCAGCTGGGCCGAGAAGGGGTTGCAGGCGGTGTTGAAGGCCCAGGCGTTCATCCGGTCG
>JAAXHF010000132.1 GCA_012271025.1 Deltaproteobacteria bacterium
AGGCCAGGGGGGTCATGCCCACCGGCGGGACCAGCGCCTGTAAGGCGGCCAGGGTGGTGGCACCAAGCTCGATGGTCTGACTCTCCAGAGTTCGCTCCTTAGCACAAATCCTGCGTCCCACCCCTCACGGCAGGCCAGGGCAAAAATTTTTCGGTCTCACAGCTCGTCTTCCTGGATGAGCTGCTGGGCGTCCTGGAGGTTGCGCTGGGCGCGCACAAAGTTGGCGTTGAGCCGTACCGCTTCTTCGAAGGCGAGGATGGCCTCGTCCCGGCGGCCCAGGCGCAGGTAGAGTTCGCCGAGTTCGTTGTGGGCCACGTCGTCGGTCGGACACAGGGTCAGGCCCTCCCGGTATGTAGCGATGGCTGCGTCGCCGTCCTCGGCTTTACGCGCTTCCTCAAACGTGTAGAAGGCGGTGTTGCAGTCCTCGCGTTCCTTTTCGGCCTGCCGGGCCTGCTGCCTCAGCGCCTCGGTCTCGGCCTTGACCTGTTCGGTCTCGGCCTTGAGCCGTTCGATCTCGGCCTGCTGCTGCTCAATCAGGCTGCGGTCAATGACGAGGTCCCACATGCCGTCCCAGGCGCTGCACGCCGACACCAGCAGACACCCGGCCAGGAGCAAAAACATGTGAGTCACCCTGAGCTTTGGATCAGGCTGAGAGGATGAACCACATTTCCAGCGCCGGCCCATTCAGAAATTGTCCTTGAGGTAACGGGTACGCTCCAGCACGGTCACGTCGTCGAGTCGCAGGCTGGGAAACTGCTTTGTGATATTGGCCCGCAACTCCTGGCTGTCCACCCGGATAAACGGATTGATCGTCTTTTCCTCGGCCACGGTTGACGGAATGGTGGGCTGATTCTTGGCCCGGGCCTCCTGAGCCCAGCGCAGCTTGGCCGCGACGGCGGCGTTGTTCGGCTCCAGGGTCAGGGCAAACTCCAGGTTGTTGATCGTGTACTCATGACCAGGGTAGATGCGGGTGTCCTCGGGCAGGGCACTCAGCTTGAGCATATTGTTGTGCATGTCTGCGGCCGTGCCCTCGAACAGCCGCCCGCAGCCGGCGACGAACAGCGTGTCGCCGGTAAAAGCCACCTTTTCGGCCGCAAAATGGACGGCCACATGCCCACTGGTGTGGCACGGGATGAACAAAAACCGGCCCTCCAGATTGCCGATGCTGACCGTGTCGCCCTCGTCCACCATGTGGCTGATGCACGGCGTGCGGGTCTCGTCGCGTTTGTGGCCGTAGACCCGCAGGTCGGGATATTCCTGGACCAGCTCCTTGTTGCCGCCGACATGATCCCAGTGGTGGTGGGTGTTGATGATGGTGGTGAAGTTCACCCCCTCGCGCTTGACCGCCTCAGCCACCGGACCGGCTTCCGAGGGATCGACCACGCCGGCCTCGTTCGTGGCTTCGTCAATGACGAGATAGGCATAATTGTCGGACAAAACGGGAATGGTGATAATTTTCATCGGAGTCTCCTTAGCACTGGTGTGGGCTTGAGAACGGGGCCAATCTAGCCGACGCCTCTCGGCGGGGTCAAGCCGGTGTTGCGCGACCGACCCGTCCTCGGCTAAGACAGACACACCCCCCGTTCTTGGAGGCAGGCCATGCAAGGCGTTCTGGATCATATCGTGCTGAATGCAGAAGATGTTGAAGCCCTGGTGCGGTTTTATACCGAGGTGGTCGAGCTGGCGCCCGAGCGCCTGGACGCCTTTCGGCAGGGCCAGGTGCCGTTTCCCTCGGTCCGGCTGAACGCCGGCACAATCATCGATCTGGCCCCCAAGGCCATGTGGCAGGGGGCCGAGCTTCAGGACCGCGGCCGGCCCAACCTGGGCCATTTCTGTCTGACCCTGGACAAGGCCGACTGGGAGGGGCTGCGCGCCCGGGTGGCGGCTCGACACATTCCGATTGAAGGCCCGCTGCCCCGCTGGGGGGCGCGGGGGAATGCCACCTCGATCTATTTTCACGATCCCGAGGGCAACGAGATTGAGGCGCGCTACTATGAATGAGGAAACGTGTCCTCCAACCACATGAACCTGTTGACACGTTTCCTCTTTGAAGACTGAGGCTGGCCTCACACCAGCCCATGCTCTAGGCTGACACCTGCTCGCGCAGAAAGCCGCCGACGAGACGGTTAAACTCGTCGGCCCGCTCAAAATACACCGAGTGGCCGCAGCCGGGGACGGTGATAAACCGGGCGTGCGGCAGCTGGGCGGCCACACTCTGCATGGCCGGCGGCGGGGTCAGGACATCCTCCTCGCCGACAATCAGCAGAGTCGGAATCCGGTGCTCGACAATCGGCCGGGGATCGGCCTTGAGACTGAACAGGGCCGTGCCCAGATTGGGTGCGACGTGCATGTTAAGGGCTACAATCTGCTGGTACAGGAAGGTCAGCACCGGCTCGCGCTGGGGAAACGTCGGCGAATAGGCGTTCTTCAGCAGCTCAGCCAAGCTGCCGCGCGAGCGTTCTCGAATCCCGGCCTGGGCCTGGGCGGTCTGGTCGGTTTCGATCCCACCCAGGGTGTCGCACAGGATCAGGCCGTTGGTCCGCTGGGGGTGGGCGGCGGCAAATCCGCACACCGTCCAGCCGCCCATCGACTGGCCGGCCAGTACGGCGTGTTCCACCTCAAGATGATCGAGCAGGCCAACCAGATCCTGCACGAAGGCGGTGGGACCGGGACCGTCCGGGACATCTCGCGACAGTCCGAAACTTCGGTGGTCAAAGGTGATGACGCTGAAGGAGTCCGAGAAGGCCGGCACCTGCTGCCACCAGCTCAGATGGCTGCCGCCCCCGCCGTGGGCAAGGACCAGGGCCGGACCCTGACCGTGGACCTCGTAGTACAGCTCAATCCCGTTAATGCTGGCAAAAGGCATACGCTCCTCCCTAGTTCGGATTGCCTGGGATCATTTCTCTACAGTCCTTGAATTCATGAAGGATTGCTCAGCTGCTTCAGAATATGCTTGGCAAGACCTTCCTTAATTTCTCGATGACGCGGAATAGGCTGAGAGACCCCTGTGTTGGGGTTGCGATACCAGTCGTGCTTTCCGCCGTGCCGCACGAGGATGCAGCCGAATCCTTGGAGCGTTCTAAGCAGCGCGGTGCGCTTCACGCCAGCACCAATTCGTCTAGCTTACGGATGCCGGGTATCTCTCCACTTGTCAGGTCGGCGTACAAGTCCCGCAGATGATCCTTGAGATCGTCCAAGGTTTCGCCCTGGGTCCAATAATCAGGGTAGTCTTGCAGATAGCCGAGCCACGCCCCATCCTCTTCCCAGTACACAAATTTTGTCGTCTGCATGGGTGGCTAACCTCCTTCTCGTCTCAGCCTCTGGATCGGGCAAACCTTCTTTATCCAGTGCTTCAATTACCGAAACGATCTTCTTGCCGCAGCCGGCACGGGCTAGCCTGATGGAGAACCTGCGCGCTCAGCCGCAATCTCGGCCTGCGAGGCCACGACGCGGGCGGCTTTGAGCTGGGCGATGTGCTCTGCCGAGTAGCCCAGGATGCGGCCCAAGACCGCATCGGTGTGCTCACCCAGCAGCGGCCCCGAGGCGCGCACCCCACCGGGCGTGGCCGACAGCTTGATCGGGGTGCCGTCCAGCACGGCTCGGCCCTCGTCCGGGCTGTCCACCTGTGCCCAGTAGCCCCGGGCGCGGAGCTGAGGGTCGCGGTCCAGGTCTTCAGCGTTGGCCACCACCCCGGCCGCTACGCCGGCCTGCTGGAGCACGCGCATGACCTCGTGGGGCGTGTGTCGGCAGGTCCAGGCTTCAATATGGCGATCCAGCTCGTCCTGGTTGTTCAGACGCGCGTCGAGGCTGGCGAAGCGTTCCTGGCCGGTCCAGGCCGGGTTGCCCAGCACCCGGCACAGCGCCTGCCACTCGTCTTCGGTAAACACGGTGATGGCGCACCAGCGGTCGTCGCCCCGGCAGCGATATATGCCGTGCGGTGCGGCCGGAGCCTCCTGAGAACGGTTGCCCGGCGGGCCGAGGGTCGTCCCGTTGGCCGCACTGTCGAGCAGGGCCGGCCCGACAATGCTGGAGATAGTCTCAAACTGTGACAGATCGACAAACTGTCCCTGGCCCGTGCGTCGGCGATGCCACAGGGCCATCAACACGGCCAGGGCGCCGCTGTAGCCGCCCGACATGTCGGCGTAGGAATAGCCCCAGCCGGCCGGCTCCTTGCCGGCGTGGCGCATCAGCAGGGTATAGCCGGACAGGGCCTGGAGGGTCGGGCCATAGCTGACATAGTCCTTGTGCGGCCCGGTGTGGCCGAAGCCCGACATGCTGACGGCAATGATGTCGGGTTTGATCTGGACGAGGCTGTCGTAGTCCATGCCCCAGTTGCGCATCACCCGGGCGCTGAAGTTGTCGATCACCACGTCCGAGACCGCCACCAACTGGCGGGCAATCTCTACCCCGCGCGGGTCGACCATATTGATCACGGTGCTGTGTTTGCCGCGGAACAGGTTGCCGGTAAAGCCGCCCCGACGGGTGCCGAGGTCGAGCGAGTCGCGCCGCTCGATCTTGATCACCTCGGCGCCCTGGTCGGCCAGAATCCGGGTCGCCACCGGCCCGGCCACCACCCAGGTAAAGTCCAGGATGCGTACGCCGCTCAGCGCCCGGCGCCGTGCTTGCTGCTCGCTCATGCCGTCCCGCCTAGCCGCTCACCACGATCTTGCCAAAGTGGACCGCGCTTTCCATACACCGCAGGGCGTCCTGGGCGTGCTCAAAGGGAAACACCTGGTCGATCACCGGCTGGGTGTGGTTGATGGTCATGGCCGCGTTCATGTCCTCGAACATGTCCCGCGAGCCCACATAGATGCCCTGCAGCTGGATACTCTTTTGCAGGATCGGCATCGGGTTGGTTTCGCCGGCAAAGCCGGACAGGACGCCGATCAGGCCGATGAAACCGCCCACCCGGGTGGCCTGAAACGACTGGCCCAGAGTGCCGGCCCCGCCGACCTCGACCACGTGATCGACCCCCACCCCGTCGGTGATATCCAGGGCGGCTTTGCCCCACTCCGGGGTAGTCTTGTAGTTGATCAGATGATCGGCGCCCAGCTGCTTGGCACGTTCGAGTTTTTCGTCACTGCTGGAGGTGATGATGACCTGAGCGCCGGCCGCCTTGGCGAACTGCAAGGCAAAGATCGACACCCCGCCGGTGCCCATCACCAGGACCGTATCGCCGGCCTTCATCCGGCCGACCGTCACCAGGTCTTGCCAGGCGGTGACTGCGGCGCAGGGCAGGCTGGCCGCATCTTCATACGACATGTAGTCGGGGATGCGGACCACGCCGTCCTCGTCCAGGACCACATACTCGGCCCACATGCCGTCCAGCGCCCCGCCCAGGGCCGACTGGCCGTGAGACGCTTTGGGGCCGCCCGACAACCAGGACTGAAAGAAGATGCCGGCCACCCGGTCACCTGTCTTAACCCGGCTGACCCCCTCGCCAACCGCCACCACTTCCCCGGCTCCGTCGGACAGCGGAATCAGGGGCTGCTTGAGGCCGCGCAGCCCGCCGTGTTTGACCGTCATCAGATCCCGGTAGTTGAGCGAGGTGGCTTTGACCCGAATGCAGATCTGATGGGGACCCGGCTGCGGGTCGGGCCGCTCGACGCAGTGGAGCTGTTCGATACCGAACTCTTGGTTGATTTCCCAGGCGCGCATAGGAGACTCCTTGTGTGAAAGAAAGGTCTTCAGTTTTCGGTCTTCGTCTTCAGTTTTGCCCTTTGCCTTTTTTGTACCTTTTTGGGACTCTCACGCGGCAAAGGCTTCGACAATGTTCCGCCAGCGTTTGTCATTCACCCCCGGCCGGTCGGGGTGGTAGAAGGCCAGCCGGTCGAGCAGACCGTGGTAGCGCTCCTTGAGCAGGGCCAGGATTTCTTCCGGGCTGCCGGTCACCGTATACACGTCGAGCATCTCATCGGTGATGTCCCTGGCCATGGCCTGCCACTCGCCCTGGGCGGCTTTTTTATTGAGCGCCAGACACACCTCGCCCCAGCCGTGCACGTCGAGCACCGGCTTGTAGGTACGGGTTGAGGCGTAGAAGGAGATCTGGCTGCGGACCTTTTCACGCATGGCGTCGATTTCCTTCTGGCTGTCGCCCATGATGACGAAGGCCGAGCTGGAAACACACACGTCTTCCCGACTCCGCCCCGCTTTGGCCGCGCCCTCGGCAATCTGGGGAATGACGCGCTCGCGTAGGAAGCGGGCCGAGTGAAAGGGGTGGGCGTGAAAGCCGTCGCACAGCTCGCCGGCCAGGCGACACATATAGGGGTTGACCCCGGCGATATAGATCGGCACCTGGGGATGGTCGATCTTGCCCGGACTGAAGGCCGGCGTCATCAGCGTGTGACTGAAAAACTGGCCCTCGAAGCGCAGCGGGGTGCCGTTCTGCCAGCAGTCCCAGATCGCCCGCAGGGCTTGAACGATTTCGCGCAGCTTCGGACCTGGGGATTGCCACGGCACGCTGTAGCGGCGCTGGTTGTGGCCCTTGACCTGGGTGCCCAGGCCCAGCACGAAACGGCCGCCCGAGGACTTCTGCAAATCCCAGGCGGTATAGGCCAGCGACATGGGGCTGCGGGGAAAGGACAGGGCGATGGCCGTGCCCAGCCTGAGCCGGCTGGTGCTGGTGGCGGCCACGGCCAGGGGCAGAAACGGATCGTGGGTATTCTCCATGCTCCAGGCCGCGTCAAAGCCGACCTCTTCGGCGTAGCGGGCAATGGCCATGGCCTCGTGCAGCGAGTTGGCCGTCATCAGGGTGTCGAGTTTCATGTCCGATCTCTCCTGTGCGGGGCGGTTTCGACCGTGGGCTGAGACAACCATATGCCCGGTCGGAAATCAACGCCGGACTGTTCCCCTGACCATGAACCGAGGTGGGGTTAAAATCCGCCCCTATCCCGGCAAAAAATTCCGGTCGAGAGCCTGCTCCAAAGCAAACGGACACACAGCAGGAAACGTCACAACAGGTAAGCCGCTTTCATCAGCAGCCGCTTCACGTGCGTCCTGGTAGCAATCATCAAGAATGCGTTCAATATACGGTCGCAGGCTCGGGCTGTCGGCTAGTTCGTCGCGCACGCGGCGGCGGTGCTCTCGTATGCTTGCCCGCCAGCTGTTGGTCCGCTGGTGTGGCTGATAGCGGTACTTCAGGAGATGGATCAGGATGATGATGAGCGCGCTTTTCACAGCCCGTCGCTGGCTTCTCCCCATATCCTCAATCTCCTCAGCCAGGTTCTCGATATCCAGCCCTTGCGTGTGGCCGGACCGCAGCGCTTCCACCTGTTCTCCAACCCAGGCGTAGAAGTCCTGTTCGTACAATGCCTGCTCCCGTCTGTCCTGTTGAGACGGTTGAGACGGTTGAGAAATTTTGTGCTGTGCTCTCGGCATGTGACCCACTCTAGCATTGGTGCCTGTCTTGAGACATGTCTGCCCGCCCTAATACCCCAGCGCCCGGGCTGCGCCTTCGAGGACAACCGGCACCGACCAGGCGGTGCGGGCGAGGCGGATGTCGTCGCTCTGGCCCGTGGCGTACAGCCCCGCCGCACTCATCCAGAACGCGGCCGAGCGCAGTTGATACAGCATGCCGTAATAACGGCAGGCCGCTTCGTCGATGGCTATGCCGGTCGCCTGCTCATAGTCCCGGAAAAAGGCGTCCCGCTCAACAAGATGCGACAGGAGCGGGCTGCCCTCGCGGTTCAGGTCAGTCAGGACATACGCCACGTCGTACATCGGGTCTCCGATGACTTCCAGCTCCCAGTCCAGAACTGCTGAGACTTCGTCCCTATCGATCAGCAGGTTGCCGGTCCGATAGGCGCCGTGGACCAGCGTCAGACGCGTGGTGTCGGGCGCGTTGGCCTTGAGCCAGCCGATGAGGTCGACGAGGATGGGATGGGGTTCCTGCTGGGAGAGTGCGACCAACTCGCACCACTTGTTGACTTCGCGCAGCGCAAAATCCTTGCCCGCCCCGGGCACGCCCAGGAACGACAGACCGGCCGCTTCCCAGTCAAGGGTGTGGAGGGTGGCCAGGGTGTTGGTGAAACTCCGGGGTAGGCTGCCACGCGCGGCAGCCTCGGCGTAAAAGCGCCGGCCGGCCGAACCCCACGGACTCGGGCAGGTTCCGGCGACTTTCTCCATCACCAGGAAGGGTGTGTCGAGAATGCCGGTATCGCTCTCGTACCAGTACGGCCTGGGGGTGGGCAGCGGCGTCGAGGCCAGACACTGGAGCACCCGAAACTGCACGCCGAGATCGGAGAAGTGCCGCAGCAGGGCGTTGCCCGGATCACGCCGCAGGCACAGGCCCAGCGTTTTTGAGGCGCCGTTCTCGGTCCAGTGGACGTCAAACAGCCAGGTCTCGTGCGACCAGCCCACGGCAATGCGCTCCAGGGCTTCGAGGCGCAGGTCGGCCGCGCCCGGCATCCGGCTCTGAATGTAGCCGCGGATGCGTTCGGCCATATCCCGGTCGTCGGCAGGCGTGCTCATGCGGCGTACACCATCTCGCGGTCGATGCGTGCCCGAAGCCGGGCGCGCACGCGACCAATGAGGCTGTGAAAGCGTTCCTCGCCCAGCTCGGACCGGGTGGCATACAGGGCTTCGATGAGCCGTGACACACTCGCCGTATCGCGGTCGTGGTCCAGGCTGTGTACGGCAGCCCGCAGGGAAGGCGGAGTGGCCAGTGTGGCCGTATTGAGTTCTGTGGACAGTTCTGCCGCGAGTTCCTGTAAATCACGCCGGTCGGCTGCGGCGTGGTCGTCGGCCAACCGCAGTTGGCCGGCGAGTTTTTGCAGGACCACGGCCGCCATGAAGGCTTGCGTCTTGGGATAGGCGGCCTCGACTGCCGGGCCGATGCCGGTTTTGAGGGTGCGGGCGATGCGTTCCAGGAGTGCGGCCGGGGCCAGTTGGATGTAGTCCGGCATCAGGTCCTCCCTGCGTCTGCCGCCCGGGCGCTGCGCTGCATACGAGACCAACGGTGAACGGGCCACATGTCCTGGTCCTCGCCGTGGCCGTCCTCGCCGTTGATGTCCCAGCCCATCAGGCTGTTGATATCGATAAAGGTGTGGCGATTAATCACAATCCGACTCAGCGGCTCGCCCACCGCGTGGAGTTCACGGCCTGCGCTGTCACGAGCCTCAATCTCGACGCGGGTGATCCAGCCGTTTTGTGGATCTCGCTCAACCCTGCGCTCGCCCTGAGCCAGCGGTCGTGTCTGTCCGTCGCGGTGGAGGAAGCCATAGGCGACCGGATTTCGATCATTGTCCACGTTGGTCACGGCCAGAAAGCCGTGCTGGGGAGTAGCCACGCCGGTGACATAGGCCGCCTGCCGGGGGCGATCCTCGCGGCGCCGTCCCCAGGTGCGATCGCGGACGGCCAGGCAGTCAATCGGGATCGTTTCGCCGTGCAGGACGAGGCTGCCGCTCACGCGTCCGATCTGGTCGAAATGCTGCGAGCGTCCAAACGTCGAGCCCGTGCCGGTCAGCGGCTCGGGCGGCATCACGCCGTCAAAGCGCAGCGCGGCCCGCAAGCGCGGCGCATCGTCATAGCCCAGGGCGTAGGACATGCACGGTTCGATGACCCGGATCGAAACGCCGGTCGGCAGGCGGATGTCGTCCAGGTTCTGCTCGCGCGGCAATTCCAGGGCGGTATAGTTGGCCGAATACAGGACTTCCCAGGGCAGATGGGCCGAGTCGTCCCAGACCCAGGCGCCGCCGGCGACGGTGCCGATGGTGGGCCGCGCCAGGGTGTACAACCAGCCGCCCAGGCGCCGCTGCGGGTGGAAGAAGGAGAACCAGACCGTCTCGGTCGCCCACCAGTCTGCGCCCAACTCGTCAAAGTGAAAACAATCGTCGCGGTCGGTGAAACGGCCCTGCTCAGCCATGCTGCGTTCTTTCTCCCAGAGCGTGTCAAGCCGCCCACGGATCGACACGCGTCACCTGCATGTCCGTGAAATCCCGGATATTTCGCGTCGCCAGCGTCAGACCGTTCCGCAACGCTACTGCGGCGATCTGGGCATCCGCCATGGGCCTGGGCCGCCCGGTCCTGTCGCCCTCGCCCATAATCGCCCCCCACATTACCACTATTCGAAATCCACCACGCGGCCCGGGCTGCGGTCGCGCTCGATTATCAGGTCTTCTCCCACGAGCGGAGAGGCATGCAAGAAGGCCAACAGCTCGGCGCCGGTGCGCGCCGATTCGTGTGGCGTGAGGCAGGCCAGCACGTCGCGCACCCACCGGGCCTCGTCGCCACCCGTGCGGAGGACGCCGGCGACGGCCTTGACGATGCCGACATCCTGGGCTGGCACGGTGACCTCAACACGCCGTGTGCCCTGAGCGGCGAGCTTTGCGCGGTGTCGGGCGAGCCGCTGCTTGGCTCCGTCGTGTTTCGGTTGCATGACCATACCCCTTCAGTCGGAAACGTTACCGGAACATAAGACACTCAGGCGGGTCGGTCAAATCGGGAAACGCTTCCTTGCCCCGACCCATCGGTCAGGATAAGACAGGGGCAAAGGAGGACAGGTATGGCAGCTGGCAACACCCCGTGCGGGATCGCGATTCCTCAGGTTTTTCCCGACTCCAGTGTGGATATGGGCTTTGTGGGCGCCTTCGTGCGGCGGGCCGAAGCCCTGGGCTATGACAGCCTGTGGGTTCAGGAAACCATTCTGAGCGATTTTCCGATTCTTGAGCCGGTGACGCTGTTGACCTATGTCGCAGCCCTGACCGACACGGCCAGGCTCGGCACCTCGGTCATGCTGACCACCTTGCGCAACCCGCTCCAGCTGGCCAAAGCCCTGTCGAGCCTCGACTGCATGAGCGTCGGGCGGCTGATCGTCGGCGTGGGCGGCGGCGGGCATGTGCCGGAAACCGTCTTCGGCTACACCAAAGAGCACCGGATGCGGCGCTTTGTCGAGGGTCTGGACATCATGAAGGCGCTGTGGACCGAGCCCACGGCCAACTACGACGGCAGCTTCTGGCAGCTCAAAAACGCGGCCATGGAGCCCAAGCCGGTCCAAAAGCCGCATCCGCCGATCTGGTTTGGGGCGCGCTCGGAGTCGGCCCTGCGCCGGGCGGTCCGCCACGGTGACGGCTGGATGGGGGCCGGCTCGTCGTCCAGCGCCGATTTTGTGAGCCAGTACGGTCATGTCCAGCGCTGCCTGGATCAGGCCCAGCGTGACCCGGCCGGCTTTGCGATCTCAAAGCGGGTGTATGTGGCGGTCGATAACGACCGTGACCGGGCCGAGCGCCGGCTGCGGGAGTGGTTTGGGGTGCGCTACAAGAGCGCCGACATGGCCTCGCAGGTCTCGATCTGGGGCAGCCGTCAGGAGTGTATCGACAAGCTCGGGGCGCTGGTCCAGGCCGGGGCACGGCACCTGATGATCAACCCGGCCTTTGACGATATGGAGCACCTGGAAATCTTTGCCCAGGACATCATGCCCCGGCTGTGAAGGCGGCCGGTCCGGACTGAGAGCCGGACAGCCCCAGAACGCTCAGATAAAACACGACTTCGAGCACCTGTTGGGCGGCGCCCAGGCAGTCGCCGGTAAAGCCGCCGATCCGCTTGAAAAAGTAACGGCTCAGATACCAGCGCACGAGCAGCAGCGGGATGAGGACCAGCCCGTAGCGGATGTCGAGAAGAGCAAACAGGGGCAGCAGGCCGAACACGGCGGCCAGCCCGGCGTGTGAAGGAGCGAGCGGTGCTTTGCCGATGGGTTTGGCCTTACTGTCCTCGTTTTTGCGGACGTAGGATAAGCTGAGCCGCAGGCTGACCGCGCCGAACCGGCTCACCGCGTGGCCCGCAATCAGCACCGCCGACACCAGCTGGGCGGACAGGGATACCAGCGCCGTGAACTTCAGCAACAGGACCAGCGACAGGCCGATCACGCCATAGGTACCGAGGCGACTGTCTTTCATGATGGCCAGGACGCGGTCCTGCCCCCAGCCGCCGCCGAAACCGTCGCAGGTGTCGGCCAGGCCGTCTTCGTGAAAGGCGCCCGTTACCCAGACACGGCCCAGCATGGACAGCACCACCGCAACCGGAGGCGAAAAGAGCTGGCCGGCGAGCCAGTACACGCCTGCGGCCAGGCTGCCGACAATCCAGCCGATGAGCGGAAAGTACTTGGGGTTGTGGCTCAGATAGGCGTCTGTATGGATCACCCAGGCCGGGACGGGAATCCGTGTGTAGAACAGCACGGCCGAGAAGAAAATGTGGAGTTCTTCGGTCAGCCTGCTCACTCGGCGTCCTTTTTTTCCGCCACCCCAGCCTGCTCGAAGCTGGCCATGTCGTTCAAAAAGCGCACGCTGGCGTCTATCAGGGGGTAGGCCAGGGCACAGCCCGTTCCCTCTCCGAGCCGCAAGCGCAGGTCGAGCAGGGGGGTGGCTCCCATATGCTTGAGCAGACGCCGGTGACCATGCTCGTCGGATACGTGGCAGAAAATGGCATAGTCGTGCATGGCCGGCTGGAGCTGAGCGGCAATCAGGAAGGCGGCGGTGGCGATAAAGCCGTCAACCAGGACCAGCAGGCGATGGCGGGCGGCGTGTAGCATGGCGCCACACATCTGGACCATTTCAAATCCGCCAAACGTGCGTAGCACCTCGAGCGGCTGAAGGACGGCGTGGTGGTGGTGCAGGGCGCGGCGCAGCACCTCGATTTTATGCCGCAGCTGGCTGTCGCCCAGGCCGGCGCCGCGTCCGACACACATCTCAAGCGGCAGCCCGCACACGCGGCTCATGATAGCCGCTGCGGCTGAGGTGTTGCCGACGCCCATCTCGCCAAAACCGACGATGTTGCACCCGCCCGCACGAAGGCGGTCGATGTGTTCCGTCCCGAGTTGCAGACCCCGGTGGCATTCGTCCTGGGTCATGGCCGCTTGGGTCAGAAAATTCTTCGTGCCATAAGCGATCTTGGCCTGGGTCAGGTTCGGGTGAGCGGGCAGGTCGTGATTGACGCCCGCGTCGATCACCCGCAGGCGGATGTCGTGTTGGAGGGCGAAGACGTTAATCGCTGCCCCGCCGTTCAGGAAGTTCAACACCATCTGCCAGGTCACGTCTTGTGGGTAGGCGCTGACACCTTCGGCAGTGATACCGTGGTCGCCGGCAAACACGAGCAGATGCGGAGAGCGGAGAGCGGGCGACAGGGTGTTTTGGACAAGACCGATTTGCAGCGCCAGCCGTTCGAGCTGGCCCAGCGCACCGAGCGGTTTGGTTTTGTGGTCAATCTCGTGTTGGAGTTGTTCGGTCAGTCCACGCTCAACAGCTGGGATGACGAACAACGGCGGCTCCAGCATAGCTCCGTTTTATGCCTGGAAAGTCGCACGGGGTCGAGAGCAGCGTTCCGGCTTAGGCTGCGCCGTCGATGCGCACGGTCACGATATCAATGTTGTGGTACTGCTGGTGACGGACAGACGAGGCAAAGTGGCGTAGCAGACGCCGCGAGAACTCTCGCTCGTCGGGCGTCTCCACCTGGTCCCCGAGCAGGGCAATGTGGTCCTCAAGGTTGTCCTCGCTAACCGCAGCCATGAACTCCAGCTCCACGGCCGCCCGTCCTGGCGGGCCAGCACCCGCAGGCGCGGCTTGGCGTGCTCCGCCGCCTTGGCGTCCATCTGCTGGACCAGACTCGTCAGCGTCTCCTCGCCGATCAGACACAGCCGTTGGGTTGCCTCTCCGCTCCAGCCCAGGCGGGCGGGAGAGCGAAGAACTTCCTCTGTGCCGCCGTGCGGCTTGACTCTGGCTTTACCTAACTAGATAATAGACTAGTTTATTCTTGAGAGAGATTATGAGAGAAGTTGGCACATTCGAGGCCAAAACCCACCTGTCTGCGCTTCTGGACGAGGTCGCGCGCGGGGAGACCATCATCATCACCAAGCGGGGACGCGCGGTGGCCCGGTTGGTCCCACCGGAAGCGCCCGACCGGGAAAGCGCTGTTGCTGCGGCCGACACCCTCCGCGCTCTGCGTAAGCGCATTGGCTGGGCGACCACCGAGGACATTCTTCAGATGCGCGATGAAGGCCGACGATGAAGGCCCCCGTCCTGGATAGTTCTGTCACCCTGGCCTGGGTGCTCAGGGATGAGCAGTCGGCCCGAGCCGACGCGACCCTGGAGCAAGTGGCGAAGATTGGCAGGACTGCTCCGGCGCTGTGGTGGGCAGAAGTCCGTAACGTGCTGGTCATCGCCGAGCGCAGGGGACGCTTGACGCCTGAAGACACAGCGGTGGCCGTGCAGGCTCTTGACGCTCTGGGCATCCATTTGGACCACGCGCCTGACAACGCCTCCCTCTTCCGGCTGGCCAGGACCCATGGATTGAGCGCGTATGATGCGCTGTACCTGGAATTATCGGTCCGGCAACAGCGACCACTTGCTACCCTCGACCGCAAACTCCGCGCAGCGGCCCAGGCGGAAGGCATACCGCTGACAGCCTGAGAGCAGGGCTGGGTCGGCAGAGCCTGGGAAGGGAAGTCTCGACAGGAGTAGTCTGGTGGCGTGATATCCATACCCGATACGGGTTCGTTGGTAACACTATCAGGTCTGCGGCAACGAGACCGGGCACTCTCCTAGACCCAGCTGTCATTGTCGGCAGTTAAGTCGCCACCGGCGTCGCCTGTATTGACCGTGCCTGCGGGTTCGACCAGCAGAACGTGACATTCCTTTTCGGCCCACGGCTTATGCTCGACGCCTTTTGGCACGACCAGCATCTCTCCCGCCCTCAGCCCAACACTGCCATCCCGAAAATCAATCTGCATTGACCCCTGTATGACAAGAAAGACTTCATCCGTATCAACATGCCTGTGCCAAACAAAATCGCCTTTGAGCTTGACCAGCTTGAAATGATAGTCGTTCATCTGAGCGATGATTTTCGGGGACCAATGGTCTGAGAACATGTTGAGTTTTTGCGTCAGATTGATGGGCGTATGCGTCATGCTAACCCCTCCTGGTGTTCCAAAAATTGCGAGTAAACTGATTGCGGCAGACAGCACTGTGCTCACAACGCTTGCAGATGCAAGCACCCTGACCTCCCCCTCCCTCCTCAAAATGGAGCGTTGAAAATCAAGGACTTGGGGCGGAAAATTGCGATATTTCCGTCAGGGGCGAAAGGTGAGCCAGCAGGGGAGCGACGGTCTACGTCGGCGAGAAAACCCCGGCAGGTGGGGACGGATGGACCGAAAAGGGCATGCTGCATGCCCTCAGCATACCATGAGGAGAGGTGAGGGGCGAAAATGACCATCCCGAGCGTCGAGGACAAGGCCAGCGTGTACTCACCGAGCGGCATATGTATTCTTTGACCGGAAGCATGGCGCGATACTGCGCTTTCAAGTCCTGTCGGTCAGGTTAGCGAAGCGTAACCTGACATCCTTCATTCCTCTTCCATCGCCCGGTAGAGGGCTTCGCGGCTGTCGATATCGACCCGGAATCCTCCGCTTCGCCAAGTCGGCAACGGCGGCAGAGCAGCGGGCTTCCCGTCAGCAGGCTTTCCTCCGACAAGGACGTGCCTGAGTCCTGCTTCAACGAGGGCGGACACGGCAACCCCGCGTCGTGCCGCTTCTTCTCGCAGCTCTTTCAGCACCGTTTCGTCTATGTCGAAGGTCGTTTTCATAAGTCCGAATCAGTCCAGGGTCGAAGCTGGAGGCGCAAGACGCTATTCTCAGTCCTGTCCCCGTCTTATTCCCTCTCCCCGTGAGGGAGAGGGCCAGGGAGAGGGGTGTCTGCATCGGACGCGGCTGGGACGATTGAAATCGGAAGCTCCACCGGTCCTGTCCGGCGAATCAGCCGGTCTTGCCGAACGCGTCGTCGAGTGTAT
The DNA here is from genome assembly GCA_012271025.1 of Deltaproteobacteria bacterium. The sequence continues at coordinate 15,772 of JAAXHF010000132.1, forward strand.
CGAGAACACGCAGGCCCTCCTGTACGACTCCACGAGCCGCCAGCGCTCGGAACCGCGTCTCGGCGTCGTGCTGGGTAATGGCAATGGTCGCAAGCTCTTCCATCAATTTGTTCACACTTATGCGGCGATGCCGGGCCAGCTCCTTCAAGCGGGTGTGCGTGTCATCAGACAGACGGACCGTCAGGGTCGCCATCGTTCATTCCTCCGTAATCAGTGTACCGGGCTTCACGCCTCGCAATCCGGCCTGCCAGCTAACGTAAGCGTGTGGCGTAGCTGGCTAAACGGCGGCGGATTCCGGACCTGGGAAGACGGCAACGCGGATGCTCAGAGATAGCGGTCAAGCCGTCGTACAGTTCCCGGATACTTACTACATGGGACTCAAACCTCGGCCGCCTTGTGTTCAACAGCCGGCGGTTCTTCCATCCGGCGGTTCAGTTCGCGCACCGACACGCCCAGCAGCTCTGCGGCCTTGGCTTCGGAGATAGCCCCCTCCGCAAGCGCCCGAAAGGTGAGGCGCTCAAAACGCTTCGGCTCTTCGCCTTTCATTACATACGGCTCTTCATACGGCGGGCCGCGCCACCCAAGGCGGGTAAAGTCGTGGAACAGCCGACGGAACAGAGTCTCGCTGAAAATGCCAAGGTCTTTGCAGCGGTACGTGACCGCCTGAACACTCGTGCCAAAGAGTTGCTTCAACTCAAAAAGCTCGCTCCAACCGATTGATGTGCGGCGCTTACCGATTTTCGCCCACAGGGCGTTGGCAGGCATGAGGAAAGCCCCGGCGAAACGGTGGGCAGCCTTCTCCTCGTCCAAACCAGAGGCTACATCCATAATCAGGTGCCCAAGCTCATGGGCCAGCGTGAAGTACTGCCGCTCTCGCCAGTCGTGGCGGTTCACGACAATGACCGGCACCCTGCCTTTCCCGGTGCGCCGGACACACGCCGTCAGGCCGTCGATATTCGTTAGATCAACGGCAAGCACCTTAATTCCCTGCTCCTCTAACAACTCGATGAGATTCGGTATTGGATCGTTGCCAAGGCTCCAGTGATCCCGCACGCTTCGTGCAGCACGGTCGGCCTCGAAAATATCCTGCACGACAGGATAGGGGGCCTCGGGCGGACGGTGCCATTCGACACTGTGAAGGCCGAGCAGCTCTTCAACCAAAAGATAGCGCTCCAGAAGATACATAACCTGGGCCTCGATCCGGGCTTCCTCCCGTTTGCCCGTGATCTTCTTCTTCCTGAATTCCACCGTTTCGAGGACCATTTTCTGATCCCCGACCAGATAGTCCACCGAGACGTCGAGCGCATCGGCGAGCGCGATCAGCACGCCCGAGCCGGGCATGGACTCGTTGCGCTCATATTTACCGATTGCCTGTGCCGTAACGCGGTTTCCAATTTTTGCCGCTAAAGCCCGGAGAGATAGACCGGCAGCGGAACGGGCGAGCTTAAGTCTCTGTCCTATCATATTTTTACCCTCTCCGTTTGGAGTTTACGAAAATGTATTCTAAAGTCAAATTTGTAAATCACCGTCCCCGTCTTATTCCCTCTCCCCTTGAGGGAGAGGGTCAGGGAGAGGGGTGTCTGCATCGGGCGCGGCTGGGACGATTGAGAGAGGAGTTGTTGTCATGACTGAGAATGATTGTGAGCGTGTCCGAGGAAGCGGAAATGTGTTCTGCGACTTCAACGATCCTCACGCCGATCTGAAGCAGGCCAAGGCCATCCTGGCGGCTCGGATCATCGCCGTGCTGGATAAGCGCTCCTTGACGGTGCGCAAGGCTGCTCCCCTGACCGGGTTTGCCGCCGCCGATTTCTCCAGAATCCGCAACGCCGACTTGGGCCGCTTCACCCTGGACCGGCTCATCAAGATGCTTGCCGCCTTGGACAGCCGCATACGGGTAACGGTTCATATCGCTTCAGAACCGTCTGACCCCCTAGGTACGCTACCACGGAGCGGCTAACCGCTCTCACGGGTCGAGGCGTAAAAACGGCCGAACTGTGGTCCTCCTGCGGGGCAGCATGGAGCGCAGCCAAATGCGAGACATCGAAGGGTTTCGCTAAGGTCGCCTAAGGGACTGGGGAGCGCCATGAGACTTTGTACCAGTCCTTTTCGGAAGACGACGATCCACGGCTGTCCACATTGAGCGGCGTTCTCGGACAACTGGGCACGCGGCTCAGTATGGCATCACGGACGAAACGCGCCTGAGCGGTGGAAGGGGTCGGTCAGTCCTCCGGTCACAAAATTGAGGAGGCATGGAGGAAGGCCGAAGATTTTTTTAAGGCTGCGTGGTATAAGTAGGGGACGTTCCCAGTTGCCGTCTTGACTATGTCACTTGCTCAAGACTGTCTGCTGCAAGCTATTGATACTCCAGGCATCCCACGCACCGGACTGCATCTGCTTTCTCCGGCTGGCCAGGACACGCAGATTGAGCGCGTATGATGCGATGTGCTTGGAATTAAGGATTTTCATTACCAAACGAAAGGAACCGTCTCGATGAACAATTTTGATATAAATCAACTCCCAGCTATCTCGCAATTAATCTCGTCCACGCCTCCTAAGCGCCTTTTTCATTACACAGATAGTCATGGTATTGTTGGTATCATAAAAAGTAAAAATATATGGGCGACTGAGGCCAGATATTTAAACGACGAGAAAGAGATAGAACACGCGAAAGATTACGTCCAAAATTGCGCATCCAACCTTCGAAATAATCGGTATGCCTCCCAGTTTTCACCTGATGAGAAAGAATTACTGGAAGTACTGGAAGATAATGCGAAAGCCACCCGTCCTGGCGTGTGTGTCACGAAGCGGTCTCAAAAACCGGTTCAT